>JAKIUY010000068.1 GCA_021647315.1 Victivallaceae bacterium | reverse complement strand
ACAAACTTAACGATGTATTTATCATTGTGGAGTCCTCCTTTTTTTGAGTTACCGTAATATACTTTACGGATAAGGTTGCTCCACTCTCTTTTTAATCTTTTTTAAAAATTGTTAGGACACATGTGACTTTACGGATAAGGTTGCTCCACTCTCTTTTTAATCTTTTTTAAAAATTGTTAGGACACATGTGAATACCATTATTAAAACCCTGAAACAACCACCTCTACAATAACTCTTTATAATAGGTTATCTCTTCCAGGTTTATCTTAAACCCAGCTCGTTCATAGGCGCGTCTTGCTGGCGCATGGGCATCGTCAAGACCTGCTTGAACTTTAACCGCTTTCAGCCCTATTGATCTAAAATAGTCCAGCACACTCTTATACATCTGCTGCCCGATGCCTTTAAGGCCGCATTGCTCCAGCAACAGTAGTTCAACTGCACTTTCTCCCGCCTGCTAGGGGGACTACCCCGCATATCAGTGCCGTCGCATTGCAATATTTTTGACAAAAATGGATTTTTTTACAGCTTTGGGTTGACATGCGAAGATTTATATGTTATACTCTAGACGTAAGAAGTGTTAGAACTGTGATAACCGTTAGAAGTGAGCTATGAAAAAATCAGACAACAATAGTTGCGCCCCGCTCTTTGAACAGATGAAGGAGTGCATAATCAAATTGATAATTGATTCAGGGGTTAAACCTGGAGAAAAAATTCCTTCTGAAAATGTACTGTGCAGGAGCAGTGAGGTTTCGATTAGAACTGTTCGCCGAGCATTGACGGAATTGGAAAAAGATGGTATAATTACCCGCCGTCAGGGGTTGGGGTCATTTTTGAACAAGCTTGAAGTTCAGCAGCATGAACTGCCATTTGGCACTATCGGGATTTTATTTTCGGAAATAGGTCAGATTGTTAAACCTACCTTCAGTCGGATTTTAGCCTCAATGGAGGCACATATTCAGGAACTTGGTTATCGCTACCGCCTCTATCCGATTGGTAAACGTCATATTGAACAGGAGACTGTTCCGCTGGAGCAAATTATTTCGGCTGATGATGTCTGTGGTTTGATTGCAATATCTTCACTGACTGAACTGGATATAAAATTTCTGAATCGCACCAAACTGCCATTGGTTGCACTGACAAAATATCGTAAAAGCTCAACAAATTCCATTATATTCGATTTTTTCACTGCCGCTCAAACTGGAGTTGAACATTTATGGCAGAATGGGTTTAAACGGATTGCGGTGGTTTGTGGACGGTTGACTTCGGCAGATAGCGCCGTGAAACTGGGGAATGATTTTTTCATTGACGGCATCAGAGATATTTATGCAAAATCGGGGATTAAATTCGATGATAAAATGATTTTTCAAACCAACTATTCGGCGGAAGATAGTTGCCGCATCGCTGATGAAATAGTTAACCTGCCGCAACGCCCCGACGCAATATTCACCGTCGATGACCTGATTGCCCAGGGAGCATCATTTGCCCTTGAAGAGGCGGGGTTAGTGCTGGGCAGAGATATAGGCTTGCTTTCATGCAATGACTCATTAGAGCTAAAAAATATTTCATCCATGCGTATGCCACTGGGACAGTTAGGGGTATCGTCTGTTGATATGTTAATTAAGAATATCAATGGCGACCGCCAGGTAAAACGGCAGAAGATGTTATCGGCTGAACTTAGTGTCAGGAGCTCAACCGTTCCGGATGGCAATATGTTCAGTTCGCCCCAAACGCTAACTAAATCAAAGGAGACAATAATACAGTAGCGGTAAATAGGTAACGTTCGTCAGAGAATAAAACCGGCTTTGCCGGAATTTTCAACATCCAGATTAAAGCAAAAAGGAATGAGAAAAAATGAAAAGATCTAATAAACCAACATCAACAGAAAAAGCAAAATTCACACTTATAGAATTGCTCGTAGTAATCGCTATAATCGCGATTCTTGCTGCAATGTTACTGCCAGCGTTGAATCAGGCGCGTGAAAAAGCGCGTTCTATTAGTTGCAAAAGCAATTTAAAACAACTCGGTATGGCATTTTTAATGTATGCCGGTGATAATGCAGGTAACCTGCCCCCAGCCAGAACCTATGATTCTCCTGCATTTTACTGGAACGGCTGGAGCTCGGCAAATGGCTTTTTAGCATCATATCTGCCTAGCCTGGCAAGTAACCCTAATGGCTATATTGGCCGGGTATGGAATTCCACGCATTTAAAAAACAATCGTTGCGCCTTAAGTTGTCCTTCATTCGCTCCAACCACTACAAGCACTTACACCTACGGATACAACCGTATATTATGCAGTACCAGCAATGCTCGCTACGCACGAATGCGCAAGCTTGCCAACTTTAAAAAGGTGACCAAAACCGCATTGGCCGGAGACGTAGAAGCAGCCGCAGGCTATATGGACAGTGATAAACCAGGCATCGATTACTATGTCAGATACCGTCACGGTTCAGAAAATCAAGCCAATATTATTTTTGCCGACGGTCATACTGAAACTAGAAAACGTGGAGAAATTCCTGACGAAGAAAATACCGGCTGGACCAATTCCAGAAAAAATTTCTGGTTCTGGAACCCTACAGCACCCGCCATGCCTTAAATATTTTTGCTAACTTTTGGCAATGACTCATTAGGAGCAAATAAACCGGCTTCACCAGAACCTTAAACATCCAAATTAAAAGGAAAACAAAATGACAGTAAAAAGATATTTTATAGCGATAATATTATTCATGCTATTTGTCGGGGTAAATGCCGGACAATTTGTGCAGACGCTGTGTAATTTAAGCGATAAATCGTCATTCACAAACTGGAGAACAAAGAGCGGTGCTGTCATGAACCAACTTCCTGAAAAAGTGGAAAGCAGATATGTTTTGAGTTTCAATGCTCCGAAATATTATACCGGCAGTGAAAATCAGTGGCCTGCAATGATTTATTCAGTTCCGGTTGAAAATCGGGATTGGTCTAAATATGATATTTTACAAGTAGATTGCTACTTAAAAACAACTAATACGGTTAAACTTGGTATTCTATTTCATGATACTGACAATAAACGTTTTTTTGAAAAAAAATCACTTTCCCAGAGCGGCCAATGGATAACGCTTACCTATAAATTGCAAAAATCCAATATTAATATCAATAAAGTCAAAACCATTAATTTTTACATTACCCGCCCAGCGCATGATATTAGAATTTATATTTCGAATATTCGGTTGGTAAGTGAAGCTCCCCGCAAACTGATAATGTTGGAGAAAGCATATCGACGTATTGGACAAACTGCGATTGCGAATAATATTGCTCAAACATTAAAACAGCAATCAGCTGCTGATATCACGGAAAAAGCAGACAAATGGTTTAAAAACTTGCGTGAAGCTCAACTTGAAAAAATCCGTCAAGACAGTTTTAAAATTAACCCGTCAGTAGAATTTGCAGTAGGATTGACAGATGCGTGTACAAAAGTATTCCCCAAAGAGCGGCCAGTTGAAGTAAAAACCGTAAAAAGTTACGAAATTTCGTTGGCATGCAATGAATATGAGGGGTTTCAGGTAATCGTGCTGGCACCGAAATCTAAAGCACTTCAGGATGTTGAAGTTATTGTCGGCAAATTTAAATTGCAGACAAATACTCACATAATATTGCCGCAAAATGCTGTTCAGGCATTTCCGATTGGGTTTGTCAACACCCGCCCGCCAGCTTATCAGATTGACTATGTCGGCTGGTATCCTGATCCTATTTTAGAGCATTTAACAAAAGTCAATGTTAAAGCAAATGAAGTTCAACCCTTTTGGGTTAGAGTAAAGACCGACAGCAAAACAATTCCCGGGGTTTATTCCGGCGCATTAACTATAAAAACAGCCAACACCGGGAGGGTGAAAATTCCGCTCAAAATAAAAGTTTGGAATTTTATCATACCGGTAAAGTCAAAACTCAAAACTGCGACTTCCGTGTATAACAGTCCATTGCTGCCGGATCGGAACAACGTTTATGATTTCCTACTGGAACGTTATCGTTTAAATCCGTTCAGTATTTACTCCGGCAGTGCCTATGGTAAGCCTGTTTTCCCTCCCGTGAGCGATTATAAAAAGCGTTTAAAAATGGGGTTGAATTTTATTCCGATGTTATATCTTAAATTGCCTCGTCAGTATCTCCACAGTGGTTCTCCAAAAGAATCTAAAAAGAAATGGGCGGAAATGCCACCGGAACAGAAAAAACATTATCCTGAAAAAGGGAAAAAAGAATGCATAGCTTATTTGGACAGGCTTGTTCCGCAATTCAAAAAAGCTGATATGTATGAGATTGCCTACTGTTACGGATTTGATGAAGCCGGTCCTAGCGAATGGCCGGCAATAGTTGATTTGTGCAACGCAATAAAACAGAAATATCCTAATTTAAAAATAATTACTACCGCCTATGATCCGAGTTATGGAACCCAGAGTATACTGGGAAAAGTAATAACCGGTTGGATTCCACATGACAATATGTATAATCCAAAAATGGCCGCAAAAGCACGCAAAAACGGCAAAGAGGTATGGTGGTACAGTACGCGCTTTTTTATTGACGCAGACCAACTTTGGAATATTAGGTCAAAAATGGGTGAAGACGGCTACAAAAAAGGAGTTGACGGCTTCCTGTACTGGACTGTTACCCGCTGGAACGACAGTAACAAAAAAGCGATTACTCAAGCTCCCTACACCAATTGGAATCCCATGACTTTTCGGGGACATAATGGCGGCGGCAGTTTTTTCTGCGCCGCGCCAAATAAAAAGATATTACCGACTCTTCGGGCAGAAGCTATTCGTGACGGCATTGAGGATTATGAATATTTATATATTTTACAACAAATTTCCGGTAAGCTGGGGAACAATAATCCATTAAAAAAACAGGCAAACGCTTTATTGCATGCCCCTGTAGCTAAAGGAGTTGAACAAATGCTTGAACGTCGTGAAAAAGTTGGGAATCTTATAGAGAAAATCAAAAAATAATAAAACGAAAGGAAATTATTTAACTTATGCAAAAACATCTATTAGTAACCTATAGCTGGAGCGTTAACAATATCGGAGACATCGGTATTACGCCTGGTTTATTGAATATGATTAGTAAAGAAAAACCGGAACTGCCGGTTAAGGTGATATCGTGGCTACCTGAAAATGATCCGGGGTATATAAAAACCAAAGTCTATCTGGAAGGCTATAAGGACAACTGCCAAGTATTACCAATGCCATTTGTCACCGCTGATGCCGGTGGATTGAATAAAGGCAGTGCCTGGCAGGCATTTGAACAGCGCTGGGGTGCGAATAAACTGGAAAGTTTTCGTCGTGGTATCCTGACGACATTTGAAAGCGAAGCGATTGTCAATGATATCCTTGACCGTTATTCGCTGGAGCTGTTTGAAGAGATCAAACAGCATAACCCCAACGTAGCTGCTGCATTTACCAATGCCGGGTTTGTCTACTATAATTCAGGTACAACATTTAATTTCGGCCGGCTCGGAGTTAAAAATATCTGGGGATATACGCTGCCGCTGGCAATGTCACTGATTGTTGCCCGGCGTTTGGGGATTCCATACGGCATCGGTTCACAAAGTTTTGACGCGCTGGAATGGCCGATGGATCTGCTTTACAAAAAACTCTTTGGCGATGCAAAATTTGTCTATTGTCGTGATACCGATTCGCTTAACTACCTGGCACAACGCGGTCTGACCAATAAATTTTCCGGCTACCGTCCAGACAGTACTTTTTTCTTTGAGAGATTTGATGAACCCTGGGCTGATGATTTTATGTTTCAACACGGTTTGGCAAATGAAAAATTTATGTGTGTAATGCTCCGTATTGCCGATAGCAAACCTGTGTTCAATGACCCGATTGGCGGCACTATGACCGAAGAGCGCAAACTTGAGCAGATGCGTAAGATGAAGATTCTCATTGAAGATTGGGTCAAACAGACTGGATGCAAAGTATTAATCTGCCATGAAACTAGAGATACAATTGCCAATACCCGTGAATACCTCTATGATATTTTGGATGATGAAACCAAAACCCAGTGTGTCTATATGGATTCTTTCTGGAGCAGTGAACAGGCCTATTCTATTTTCAAACGCGCCAGAATCATCACCAGTATGGAGATGCATTCAATTATTATGTCGATTAATGTCGGTACACCGGTGATTCACAACCCATTTGACGAATGCGGCCGCAAAAAATATATGCTTAATGACCTCGGGCTGAGTAAATGGTTAATTGATATTGACAGTTGCGCTGATCAGGCAATGAGTGAGGTTGCGCTGGATATTCATAATAATTTTACAGCAGCTAAACAATATCTGAAAGAGCTAAAACCAGCCTTGATAAGCCGTTTCAGCACCACTATGAAAGAGGTCTGGCACGCCTGGAAACAAGACTAGTGTTGCTTGTCATAAATCCCTATACCCCCTATGGGCGTTCAACACTATTCTATACCGTTTTGCGATCTAAAAGCTATTAAAGAGCTGTGCAGTTGAACTTAAACAGGCGCAGTAAACTAGCTAAAAGAATGCACTTGTGTATAAACTGGCGGTTCTGTTTGTCCCTAGATTTTCGCGACGTTTGTGCTTCATAAGTATATTTTTTTTTAATATTATTGTAATTTATAAAACTACTGTTATGTTATTGACTACTTGGGTAGTTAATAATAAAATTAGGAATGTTATAATGAATAGACGAGAACGGGTTATGATGGCTTTGAGCCATCGGGAAGCTGATCGGGTGCCGCGGGATTTGGGCGGGACTGAATCATCCGGTTTGACTGGTGCGGCATTTGTTGCGTTATGTGAACATTTGAAATTGAATGAGACCCCAAGGATTTTTGAACCATATCAATATGTGGCTGAAATACCACCTGTCTTGCTTGAACGCTTTAAAATTGATACGCTTAACCTCACTCCGCAGGCTAGCGACTGGACAACAGCTGTTGATCCGGCGGGACGGCGTTATACAGTGCCTGTCGGTTGGCGGGAAGAGTTGCTTGCCGATAAAACTGTGGTTCGTGACCAGTATGATAATGTTATTGCTGAACGTCCGGATGGCAGCTTTTATTTTGATCCGGTCTATTTCCCGTTAGCCGATATTGATGATGCGGCTGAACTTGATAAATTTCAACAGACTATAATGAATTATGACTGGCCGTCGTTTGCTGATGAATCAATAATGGCAATGTGCGAACGAGCGGTTCAGCAACACGCTTCTGGCAGTTGTGTTGTATTGAATTTATGTTGTCATTTTCTCGCTGCCGGAATGTTTTTGAGGGGGATTGAGAACTTTATGGTCGATTTGATCTGTAACGAAAAACTGGTTGAAAAACTGTTTGCGATGCTGCTCGAAAGTTATCTGCAACGTATCGACCGTTTGGCTCCAGAACTAAAAGACGTGGTTGATGTGGTCCTGTTTAATGATGATCTGGGTTCGCAGACGGGACCGCTTATTTCGCCAGCTCACTATCGGAAATTTCTGAAGCCCTGCCAGTCTAAAATGTTCAAACAGGCAAAAAGTGCGTTCGGATCACCGATACTGTTCCATTCATGCGGGGCGGTTCGAGAATTTATTCCTGACTTGATCGAATGTGGGGTTGATGCGCTTAATCCGGTTCAGTTCTCAGCTGCCGGTATGGATTTGCAGGGGTTGAAAGCTGATTTTGGTCAGGATATCACCTTCTGGGGTGGCGGTGCGGACTCACAGAATATTCTGAATAGCGGCACGCCGGAAATCGTTCGTGATCATGTTCGGCGCAATTTGGATATAATGGCGCCCGGCGGTGGTTTTGTTTTTACTCAGGTCCATAATATTCAACCTGATGTTTCGCCTGAAAATATTCTTGCCATGTATCAGGCACTGGAGGAGTATTGATGAAAGAGCAGATTCAAGCTGGCTTGAACGCATTGGGGTTTACTGTTTATGAGGCTAAAGCATATACAGCTTTGATTGAAACTGGTGGTGGTTCGGGGTATCTGATTGCCAAAAAATCATCAGTACCATCTTCTAAAATATATCAGGTACTTGATTCGCTGGTTAAGAAACATGTTGCTTATCAGGATAGTTTGTCTGAAAATGCATTTTTTCCTGTAGTGCCTGAAAACATGCTTGCCAGACTTAAAAATGATACTGTTCATCAAGCAGACCAGGTGCTTAAGCTGATAAAGCAATATTGTCCTGAACCCAGAGAAGTTCAGGCTCGTATGTATACCGATACCGGACAGGTCAGACGGGTTATTAAAAATTTTATCACTGATTCCAGAACATCAATAATGCTGACTGCCTGGGCAGAAGATCTGGAAGAATTCAGAGGCGAAATAGAAAAATGTTCAGAGGCGAGCAGAGTAATTATTTTAAGCTTGGAAGATTTTCCCCTGCCTAGTGCGGAATCATATGTGCATCGTCGTCCTGATCTGGTATGCAAAGAAAATCCCGGTAGAATATTTCTCGGAGTGGCTGACAACTGCAGATGTCTGTCGGCAGTTTTTTATGACGACAGTCATTCTGAATGCATCATTAGCTCAAGTCCGGGGTTTGTGCGGATTATGAAGGATCATATTATACACGATATTTCTTTAAACAAGCTTATGTTTGAGCTACCTGAAAAGTACAGGGAAAGTTTTGAAAGCGAATTGACTGCCTTGAGAAACAGCTTTCAGTCAACTTGATGTTTGAATTATGGCGGTTTTGCAGAAACCGCCTCGCATATTATTCTGTAGCATTATTCAGCTGCTTGCAGTTTGACATCATCAATCATGGCCTCACCGCAGCCATAAAGTTTAAGATAAAGAGATACGAAACTAGTCTTGGGTGGAATGGCAATGGAGACTTTTTCCTGTTTCCAGGAATCAGTCATCTTGAGATGTTTGATTATGGCTTTTCCGGTTGATTTACATTTATAGACTTTATCAGAACTGCCTTTAAAGTTGACCACAACGACAAATCTGTTAAGTCCCGGAATTTTAGCAGTTTTACCGCGCAGCATAAAGCTCAGTTGGTATTTGGTTGCTTTATCATTTACAGGAACAGCAATATTGGCTCCGAAACCATTTGAGATCATTGGCATTCCTTTTTTGCTGTCGGCGCGATCTGCGTTGATTGCTTTAGGGGTATAAAATAGGGCAAAACGTTTTCCTGCCGGAGTTTTGTCTTCAATAGTTATAGTCACCGCTTTACTGGACCATTTGTCCTTTAGCTGTTTACCGGCATCGCCACCGCCGTGGACATACCAGGATCTGAACCAGGTGCCTTTTTTAGGAATACCGGCTGAATCAACATCTTCGAATGAGCCATTTTTAATTAAGTTGGTCGAGGTTGTTTCGTCGGCAATGACTGTTCCCAGCATAATAATGGTCAGCAAACTTGCGATAATAGTTGTTTTTTTCATGGTTGTTACTCCGTTTTTGAATATATGCCAAATTACAAAAGCAAAGATCTTTCTGTTGCGGAAAGACTTACTCTGAAGAAATCTAGTTTAAATATAGTAAAAGTCAAATGTTTCCTGCTGAAACCCAATTTTCTTGATACCTGTATTTGACCGGCCGCTTGGGTTTCAGTTTATTCTACTAACTCGATAAAGCTCCAGCTTTTTCCTGGCATGGTTAAGATTATGCCCTTACTGATGTCACCTTTATAGGTTTTGTCGTTGAGTTTGTCGTCTAACTTACTGCCTTTTAATTTGCCGGTAACTTTGACTGTAATCAGTTTAAGGTGGTCGTTGCCGATTGCGACCCAATAACGGTTTTGGTATTTAAAGCCCCGGCTGTATAAAACTTTTTGCGTTGTTGGGTTCACCTGAGTAACTTTAATATCATTGATCACTTGGCCGTCCAGCACAATATCTTCAAATTTACTGATCAGGGTGTTTGCCTTGACATTTTGTTTGAGGTAACGTGCCTCCTGTTTGAAAAACTGTCCCCAGGTACCGTAACCGTCGAGGCCATGGATAAAAACCATGACTGAGGTGAAATAGTAATCTTTCGGTGAGACCATATTTTCAGCGAAATAGTATTCAGTTTGCAGAAAATAGAGTTTCGGCAGATAATGGCCGGTTTTATCTTTACGGCCCCATTTTTTACGGGCATTCAGTGCGTTGTCCCATGATGGCAGAAAGGCTAAGTTATTGCCGATCATGCTGTTGCTTGGGGCTGAAAATGGATTGTTACCGTTCAGGTAGCTCCATAATATAACTCCATTGAGACCGTGCAGATAATCTTTGGGATTATGAACTCGATTCCACTTGTGGTGGGGGTTGAAGAAGTTTGGATGCATTGACGGAATAAAACTTGGGGTATAATCCAACTTCAGTTCACGTCCAGCGATTTCAACATATTTTTGACATTTGAGCATTATTCTGCCCAACTGCTCAGAGAAAAACCGGTTGTGCTGTTGGTCATTCCAATCTGCAACTACTGCCGGCCATAGCTTGTCAACTGTTTTGGCTGACAGTTTATAGCGTTGCTGGAAAGCCTTCTTGCAATCATCACAGACACAGCCCTGTTTGAGAAACATATAGGGTTCCCAGTTGTCGTAGATGTCACGAGTCTCCTGCAGTTTAGTTTTTGCCATGGCAATCATGGCGGAGTCAAATTTACCTGAGAGAAATTTTGTCGGGCAGATGCCGTAACGTTTTTTCCGTTTGTTGGTACTGGCATAGGTGAATGGTGCCTCCTGATCGACTTGTTGTTTAAATTTCTTGTTGAATCGTCCCGGCATCAGTGCATTGGGATCAAGTCCTTTTTCAAAACTGCTGTCAAGGCCGGTAATTTGAGCCGCTTCATAGACCCCTTTGTCTGAATGTCCGCCGTCAATCCAGTTGAAACCTAATGACTTATAAAATTTAAACAGTTGCAGTGCCGTGGCTTTTTTGTCGGTGAATGCTTTAGTATTGCCGCCGCTGAGCCAGAAGCCGGTTTTAAAACGTTTGGGCTGCGGTGCGGAAAGTTTTTTTCCTAAGACAATAGTATAATTTTCCGGGGTTGCGCTGTAGGTTTTACCATCCTGCTTGTAACTCCATGAAAAACTTAAGGTGCCAATGTCTTTGGATGGTGTGGTTGGTTTGGGTTTGATGACGAAAAATGGGCGGCGGGTATATTTAGGATATTTGATCGAATAGCTGTAGGTGGTTATGTTGCGCCCTTTGGCATCTTTACCTTTTTGGGTTTTTAATGGTAAAAATTTATTTACTTCAATCACTTCTATGGTGTCCGGGAATGAACATTTGAAGGTGATGTTCTGCGGTTTTTTGATGGAATTATCTATTTCACTCCAGCATGGCGCATATACTCCACCAACACTCATCTGGTAGGTTTTGTTGCCGTTAAAACTGTTAGGCACCAACAAAAAACGCAGTGGAGTCTGGGCAAAAAGTTTGCCCCATTTACGTTGATTAAACGGATAACCAGTCAATGATTCATCAACTGGTTTGTTTAATGAGATGGCATTTTTACTGTTCAGTTTGATTGAGTTTGTGGAGAAATTACCCGCTTTGACGGTGATTTCGTCATGCCCGATATAATTGGCATAAACGAGACCGGGCTGAGCTGGATTGCCGGGAATACCATAGGTTCTGACCAGCACGTAACGTCCTTTGGTTTTTATCGGGGCGGAACTGAAAGTTTTGATACCGGTGAAGAAATCTTTTTTATTTTCTGTCGTTGCCAGAGCCGGATCCTGGGTGTTGAGGTATTCGGCTACCTGAATGAATTTATCCCCATCCAGACTGACAAAATATTGCTCTTTTTTCGGTAGCACAATGCCGGCATTAGGTCGGGCACTGTGGTGAGTGGTTATTTCAGCTATTGGCTGAGTTTCGCCTAGATCAATCACGACATCAACGGGCGAGACTCCGGTAAAATTCAGTGCTTTGTTTGAGACCCAGAATGATGGGCTTTTGCAGCGTACACCATCAGTCAGAACGGTATTGGAATCGGGCAGGGGCTGTTTTGCCTTCTTCAGGTAGGAGTACCATTTAGTTGCCGGTGGCACTGAAATGGTATATGGTTTGCCCAATGCCAGATTGGTTTCGCTTTTAGTATCTGTTGCCATTAGTTTTTGGGTGGCAGCGCTACTCGCGATTAATATCGCGGCCATCATAATTTTTGTTAGTTTTTTGAACATCTGTTTCTCCTAATTTTGTTGTATAACTTTATTCACAGGGTGATATTTTATTTGCTCTTTGCGCTCGGAGATCGCAAGCTACTATTTGTGTAACCCATTTAGGGTTGTTTTGATTGTGGGATATTTAACCACGGGTTGAAACCCGTGGCTATTCTTGTTAAATCCCGCCGGGATTCTGATCATTAACCATTAGCAGGGCGCGAAGCGGATTAATTCAGACGAACGTCTGCTAGAATATCTCCATTTTTTTCAGGGTTACGGTGAAATCGGCACCGGGGTCAGCCTGAATAGCGAAGATCGCGGTATTGGCTGAATCAATCGGTTGTTTTTTTCTGGTCTTGTTGACCTGAAGAATAATGCTTTCATCGATGCTTTGCCCTTTGGCGACGCGAGGCCAGTACATCTTGCCGATAACCTGTTTTTTATCTTTGATTGAATTGGTGCCGCAACGAACGCGGAAAATACCTTTACCCTGCAATTTCACTTCCGTGTGCAATGTCAGTGGCTTAGGATTGTTGTTGATGTCAGGTCGGGTACCATCTTTACCGTAAAATTTGAGTTCAAATTTCTTTTTCAAGTCAGGACTGGCGGTACATTTGACAATCATTTGACCGTTTTTGAATGAAACATTCGTTTTGACCCCGGCTGGTGGTTTCGGACTCATAAATGGACTGGCACCACTTTTGAGCGGTTTCAGCGACATTGTCCAGAGGGTATGGCGCGGGAACTCAAGCATACCGAAACGGCTGGTATCATGGAATGAACTCATGGTTGGTGACCAGGCATAATATTTAATGCTACCTTTATTGCCGTGGGTACGATAGATATTAATCGGCCATCCGGCACCGGCTTTAGGCGGGATAGAGTTAATTGATTTATAAGGGATTTTTATTTCAAACTTAAAGCCGTCAGCATAGCGTTTTATTTTCAGATCAAAATCAATGTTGATCTTACTGTCTTTTTTGCCGTCATATGGACTGTATTCGTCAAAAACCGAGCCGTCAACGTTGAAGATAATATGATGATACTGTGAATTTTGCGGGAATCCAGCCTCTTTCAGTCCCGGCAGGTCACCGCAGATGAAAATTTCAATGTTATCTTTGCGCCACACTGGGAAGTCATGGGGCAGTTTTTTGCCGGATGTATTGAATTTTCCCTCGGGCGAACGGATGTCGCCGGCAATATAGAGGTTTTTACTGTCATAGGCGACTTTGACATCACTCTGCATTTTGCCAGGCTGTCCTGAAGTGTTGTCGACAAGTTTAAGGGTTGGAACCTGTTGCCATTCAGCTAAACTGCCATCAACAGTTGGGGTCAGCACGGTTGCGGTGGTTTTGATAGCATTACCGTCATCAAAGAATCTGCCCTGAACAAAAAACTTTTTACTTGCCGTCACCATCCATTTCATCCGTTTGTGGTAAATTGAGCCTTTCGGAGTTGCTTTCAATGTCTGTTTCAGTAATGTTTCAAGTTCATCACGAATTTTACGCGGATAGGTCTCCTTGAAATAGGCACTTTGAGGTATAAGTGAAGAGATGCGGTTAGTGGCGGTTTTCAGATTCGGAAATTTTTTCCATTTAACATTCTCCCAGCGATCAGTGATAATAGTCCAGTATGTTTTCATCTGCTCCGCAGCCGGACCGAACATTAGGTTGCAGTATTCGTCAGCTAACGCATCAACATCGGTATCAGGATTCCACAGTAGTTGGAACCAGGTATAGAGCATAATACTGTCTAACGCCAATACGGTAGTCTGATGACCGTTCAGGTAGAAGCCGGAAAATAGATCCTGGTTATTTTTGACAAAATCCTGCATGTAATGCGGAACTGGATATGGGATATGAATCTTGTTGACAATCCGCGGGCGGTGTGGATAGTGCATCCACATCCATATTTTTTTGCCAGAACTGAGCTTTTTCAGGCGTTTAATATCTTCAGCGGTAACTTTGCGACAGGCAGCCTCTTTCATGAATGCTAATGGCACTCCGGTACCCGGCAGGACTGGAATAATCTGAACGTTATCGGGCACTTTAATATAATTTGGGATAACTCTGAAGGTTGAATAGGTGGGTATCAGCAGAATTTTATTCGGCCAGCGTTCTTTACACTCTTTTGCCAAACGCATGACATAGTCCCAGATTAGCCGTGAATGGCGTCTATTTAACGGGGCTTTTAAATCCATTAATTTTTTACATTGAGGACAAAAACAGCCTTTGAAACCATCATTTGGCCACCAGCGGATATATTTCTGGTCCGGAGCCATACTTTTTGACGCAAAAGCGGTATAATCTTTGCTGCCTTTGTAGTATCTGTCAATTTCATTCAAATGAGCCTGCAGGCCGCCTGGGCTGGTATAACAGCGTTGGACACTCATGCCGGAGCGTTTGCCAACCATGCGGGAACCGTCTTGGCGCATGGCAAAATATTCAGGATGTGATTTAGCGAACAGTTTGTCCCAATGGCTATCGGTATGACCTGAACGTTGATTGCCCAGATCGCCGAGGCGCATTAGGTAACCCCACTGGAGGCGGACTTTTTTATCCAGTGTTCCGGCGGCGGCACTGTCGGTAAATTTATAATTAGGATATGAGGTCATTCTGAATCTGAATACCGGTTTGTCGGTATATGAGACGGTTGGAATAGTCAATGTTGATTTTTTATAGTTTGGAATTATTGTACCGAGTTTACCGGGGAAATAGAATCTGAAGCCGAGCATGCGCTGCATAAAATCAACAGTGGCGAAGAATGTACCCTTGCTCCAAAAGGCATTGGTGTGAGTTAATTTACCGGGCTTACGACCGGCTTTATTGGGTTGATCATTACCGAGCAGCATAATACCGCGGTCAAAACTTTTTACCATAAGCGTTTCTTCAGCCATTTTTTGCACTTGGTCAAAAGCCTGTTTGACAGTGGTATCAACGCATGGACCGATAAAAATAGCTTTGCCGGATGATAACTTACCCCGCACGATGGTGAATTTTGCACCTGTCGCCGCTTCGAGCTGGGCTTTGAGCTGTTTAGCGATGTTCAAGTAATAGCGTGACGGATCATCAGTTGGAACGACAATACTGACCTTGGCGTTACCGTTTTCAGCCAGGATTAGTTCACCTTGACCGATATTCAGCTTCACCTGATTAAGACCTTTGGATTGCCATGGTTTGCAGTTTGGCAGAATGTCTGCCGCCGAAATAGAGATTGCGGTGATAAATAGTAGTGCGAGGGTTAACTTTTTCATAATCGTTTCCTTTTTTTGAGTTAATTAACTATGCGTGTTGTAAAATATATAAATCTCGTTGGAGTACAGGCTTTAGCCTGCATATTATATGCTTTTAAAGTAGGCTAAAGCCTGTACTCCAACAAAAGCGCATTTTTTAACAGTATTTAAACTTTATTAATTTTATTTTTTAAACTGTTTTTCGTATTGACTGATATGGGTACCTCCATCCCACCATGCTGAGTTTTGTTCATTTCTAAATGCTTTGATTCGTTCTTTTAACCGGGCGGTAACAATTGGCGAATTGCCGACAGATTCCGCAATGAAATTGCGTCTGGCTTGGTTGTCACGGATACGGGTTTCAATTGCTTCCGGGGCTTCACCAAGTATATTCAACAGGCTTTTATCCATATCCGCAACGGTTGCCGCGTGTTCAGCTTCGTCTGCTAAATTTTGTGATTCCAGCGGATCTTCGACCATATTAAACAGTTCCGGTGTCAAAGTGTTGTAACGGCAATATTTATAATCGCCTTTGCGCAGCATAAAATTGGAATGTGAAGTATAAATACCATGGAATTGACTGAGTACAGCGCCTTGCGATGGTCCGGCTGGTTCCGCATACTGTTCATTCAGCAGTGGAATCAATGAAGTTCCTGATATTTCATAATCTACTTTGACCCCGCATTTTTCTGCTAGAGTCGGGAAGATATCCACCAATGAGGCTAGGTGTTTACGGTCAGTTCGGCTATTTTTACCGGGTGGTTTGACGGTTAACGGAATTCGGCTTGCATTATCTGTAAAGACAACTTTACCCCAGCTGCCTTTTATGCCCATGCTTTCACCATGATCTGAACAGTAGATGATCATAGCATCAGCATATTCACCGCATTCACGGAGTGAATCGAGAAAACGCCCAATCAACATATCAGTATAGGTGATTCTGGCGTAATATTCAACCAGCATCCGTCGATTATATTCACAGTCCGGCAGACTTGAATTGCCATTCATGATAAATTCGCGAGTATAGGCATGTTCATCGGCAAGCTGTTCCATACTGAATTCATTAACCGTCAGATCGGCTTTGTCATACATCTTAATCAAATCAAGATATTCTTTTCGAGCCCGCACCGATGGATGCGGACCGTAGAGTCCAATTACCATAAACAGCGGTCTGGGATCAACTTCAGTCGCGTTGGCGGCGGTTTTGCAGGCGGTGGCGATGGTATAATCATCAATATTAATGATCGGTGAATCATTGACCTCGTAATGGTTGTATTCCGTTCCTTTGCTAATTTCTGGAGTATTTTCGATAAATGAGCCACGGGATTTCATGCCGGAGGCTCCGGCATGGATTGGATTTATCCAGCCCACTTCAGGGCGCTCTTCAAATCCAGCTAATTGTTCCGGCCCGTGAATATGCATCCGTCCGCATAACACACTGCGATAACCGGCATTGGTCATCAGATGGCCCAAGGTCGGGGTGTCGTAGGGGATTGAACTGCCATTGTCGTAGGCACCGCAACGATGCACATGACGTCCGCTCAACAGCGCGAAGCGTGACGGTCCGCAGATTGGTGCCGGACAGTAGCTGTTCGGAAAATTGAATGAGACTTCAGCCAGCGCGTCCAGATTCGGGGTTTTTACTTCATTATTTCCCCATGCCCCGAATGCGGCTGCTGCATGCTGGTCACTTACAATAACATAGATATTTTTTTGTTTCATAACGCTATTTACCGCATATTTATTTGTTTCAGGTAGCGATTCCATGATTTTTTAATCATATTATATTTATTATCATCCATCAACTGAATACTCTGAATACAGAGATTTCTCCGCTGAACCAGATATTCGGCCTGATATATGCAAGGCACTCCGATGTTTTCTTGATTAATCAAAACATCTTCATCCGGCATGGCGTAATTAAATCTCAGTGCGCCGTCCGTGTCGATGGCAATGCCAGGCATGACAAGCTCCTGAAGCATCGCCCGGAATCTATTTGTCGAATTGGGGTCACCTTTTACAGTATAAAGATCACCGGTTCTGGCAAAATCACAAAAGTCAGCAAAATATGGGAATGCGGTATACTGTCCCAAGGCACTGTCTGATTTTGCTGCTTTAGATTCAGTATAAAGCAGTTCAAGCAGGGTGCGGACAAATTCAAATCCGTATAAACCGCCTTTATTTTTCAGTGATGTTCCTAACGGGGAACCGGTCATGCCGTCAACTTTAAACCCGTCAGCATTATAACAGCCTGGTTCATCAGAAAACAGCCGCCTCATATAATTTCTTACCCGTTTCCGGTATGCTGGATTTGTGGGATCAACATAGGCGGGTTTCCCATTCAGGTAGGTGCATTCATCGTCCGGCACGCCTTCACGATCCCAACCGTGATGCCATAGTATTACCTTGATGCCCTTACTGTGACATTCATCGACAAATCCACGCAGGTCGGGGAATTTATTTTCATCAACGATTGGATCCCCGACATTTTTCTGCCATTTTGCATCCAGAATGATTGTTCCCGGCTTGATGTCGTGAGCTTCAAGCATTGTCAGCCATTTCTGACAATTAGCCTGAGTGATTTTGTCGCTAAAGCCCTCACCGCCTTCCGCTTGTTGGAAACTGAGGTTGGAGGTTTGCATGCCTTTCATGCCCAGAGCGACCTGTTCATGCCAGGTGCAGAACACCGGATCATAAGTCCAGTTCTCGTAAGGATAATTACGCGATACAGTTCCACCGTATGCTTTCAGGTCGTTCAGATAACGTTTTAAGGCACTTGCTCTGTCATTTGAAAATCGAAGTAGCAGTTTAGGGGTTTCCCATGTGCCGTCGACCTGCAGATGACCATCGTAGGCCAGCGAAAATGCCTCGGTGCCAACAATACTGTCTTGAATATCATGTTTGTCTTGTTCACTTAAATAGTTAATTTCAAAAGCCCTGAACATATATTCGCCCGGTTTGGCGAGAATGCCCGCTGACATAAAAGGCGAATTCTCGCCTTCATGGCAGACGAAACAGAGTGGCCCGCCATGCAGGGAGAAACCCCACACTGTATCACACACCTCTTTACAATTACCTGATCCGATGGCATGATATTCGTTGACATGGAATTCCTGTTTTTCGATAAAGTTAGCCTGTGGAGAGAATACCTGAGTGAAGCCCGGGACTGAAGCCAGTTCATTGTCTTCAACTATACCGCGGAAATAGTATGCGCGGTCAACTTGTCCTTTCCCATGAATCTCGGTCGAGTATTCAATCGATTCATCCCTGAAAATATAGTGATGGATTTTCTGTTCCCACAGATTTGAATCAGCGATGAGGTCGATCGCTATTTCATTACTGGCACTGTTTTTTATGACTATTTTCGGTGGCGCAACTGATTTGTCTTTTTGTCCCGGCATATCAATTGCACTGACCATGCACATCCCATAATAGAATTCAGCACCTTTTCTGACAACGACCAGCAGTCTTTCCGGAATGATTGTAACTTCATAATTTTGACTCGTGATAATGATTTTCGAGCCTGCTTCTCGCAGGGTTAGATTCGACATTTGGGATCTAGCCTTTTATTATTATAAATCATAGGTTATATAGTTATCTTTTGGGTGAAAGTCAATACATTATCGAATCTTTTTCAGATAATATATTCCTGACATAATTTTCTCGAAGCCCAGTTTCTCGTATACTTTCTGGGCAATAACATCATTTGTCAGGGTACTGACTTTGAATTTATCAAAGCCGCTTTCCAACATGCGGCGCATGATTTCCTGCTGCATTGCCTTACCCAGTCCCATGCCTTGAAAATCGGGATGGACGGCATTGTTACCGATTTCAGCGATGCCCCGTTTGAAATCCAACGACATTGTGGCATAACCAACTGTTCTGCCAGCAACTTCACAGACTATTACCTGATAAATATTTGCTTCGCACTGCGCACTAACTGAATTGTTTTTATATTCATGCCATTCCTGATCCCCAAGCTTGGTGGCAAAATAGTCCTGAGCCATTCTATCCAGGCTGACTGGTTCAAATGCTAAACGAGTGATGGTTTTGATATCATCAATATCGGCATAACGGGCGGGGCGAATCAGCCGTTTTTCATCATTTAAATAGGGCAAAAAAGGTTGGTGTGAACTGAGCAATTTAACGGCCTGTTTAATGATTTTGAATGCCGCGACGATCATCTCTATATCAACAAATTCCAGGCTATCCTGTGGAGTATGATAAATTGGTCGTGGAAACATTGCATTGGTAAACCAGGCGAACGGGATGCCATGTTTGATGGCTGAACCATGGTCACAGCCCGGATCATATTTTTCGACAACTCTGACCTGGTTGTCAGAGACTGAAGTTTTAAATAGATCAATGAATTTTTTATTGCCCCCGACATATATCTCCTGCGGGCTGAGAAAATTACCAATATCATCGATTTCCAGATGAGCAATGCAATTTGCCAGTTTTGGCAGATTTTTTTGATAAAAAGCCTTGGCACCGGCACCGCAAAAATCATTGGCGCCATTCTCTTCGCTACCGGAAAACAGCAAATAAATTGTTGCCTCCGGTTGAGGTTCGCTCGCAAGTTGCCGAGCCAGTTCAAGCAGTGCCGCACAGCCCCCTGCATTATCATTTGCACCGACACCGTAAGGGATAGAGTCAATATGGGCACTGATTAACAGCCAGTTATCACTGCTGCCGGGAATTTTACCGACGACATTTACTGATTCATAGCGCGGTTCCGGTTGGCTGGTAACGTTAATTGAAAATTGATGACCTGCCTGCTGTTTGAGTTGACAGGCGGTGCGCCATGACACTGAAATGGTCGGCAGGCGTTTTATTTCCGGAAACCGGACCACTTTGGTATTAATCAGATCAAGCACCGTGGAGGCGACAATCAAGGCTTCCATTCCACGTCGTTCAAGCTCTAAGATGAAATCTATGCGTTCCTGAAGTGAACCTGAAGGATTCAGTAAGCCGATTTTTCCGGATAGATCCGGTTCGTTTTCGACATAAGAGGTGTGGCAATTACCGATAAAGATCAATTCACCGGTGACTGCGCCGCCAGGTGAGAAGAGACAAGGTAAAGCCTCAAACTCCTGAGCTGTAGCCAAATCTTTCAATTCAGCGTCTAAAACACAATGCGAGGCACTGGCGAAGGGCTCTATGGCGACTTCAGTAACGCCGAATTGATCAAGACGGGTTTCGAGATATTTTGCCGCCGTCAGCTCGTCGAGACTGCCTGATGCCCTCGGACCCAGTTTAATGATTTCATGCAGATTTGCTCTTAAATTGTCCTTTAACATTTTATTTCCTTGTCAATTAAAGTAGCTCAGCAATGATCGATTTTAGTTTCGGAGTATCTTTGCGAAGCTGTTTTTTTACTGCTGCTGAACTGTTCATCATTTTTTTATTTACGCTTAAAGCTCTAGTTTTGAACATCAGCGCGGACCATGATTTAGCTTCAACTGGAATAATTACGCCTTTTGCCAGATCACTAGCTGAATAGCCGGAGCTACTGCTTTTCTGGTAAACTTTTCCGTTGGCATAATCATATAAATAATAGTTTTTACCAGTCAATCCGCTTACCTGTAATTTAACATAGATGTCAGCGATATGGTCATTACCAATGGCGACAAGTTCTCTGTTTTGGTACTCGAAAGCTTTGACTGTTGCCAGAGCCACTTTTTTGTCGCCGATTTTTTCCGGCACTGGAGAAACTATTTTTATTTTGGCATTACTAAGTTTTTTACCGTCCATAACGATATTTTCTAATTTACTGATTAGGGTATTAGCTTTGGCGTTCAGTGCGACATAGCGTGCATCAAGCTTGAAATAGGTACACCATGTTCCGTAGCCGTCAAGACCGGAGAAAAAACAGAGTAATGACATGAAATAGTAATCTTTTGGCATGACCAGAGAGGTCTTCATGCCGTATTCTGTTCCCATAAAAAGAATCTTTGGAAATCGTTCACTTCCCGCTTTGCGTCCTGATTCATTCACTATTTTTGTTGCATTGGCAAAAGCTCTTGGCAGTTTAGCTAAAGAATTTCCCGGGATACGTTTCAAGTCAAATGCGCTAAGCTTCATAGAATTTGGATAAGACCACATGATACTCATATCAATATCTTTATAAAACAAATTGTGGCTATGGGTTTTAAACCAGGATTTATCAGGGTCAACAAAGGAGGGTTCATAGGCAATCATAAAATTAGGTTTATGTTTTAGCTTTAAATCAACGCCAGCTTCCCTTGTTAATTTTTGTGCCAGTTTGATTATCTCAGCATACTGATATGATGAAAAGCGATTATGGATGTCATCTTCTTTATCAATCACACAATCCGGCCATTTTTTCGCTGATTCAACATCACTCAATGAGGCAAATTTTTGAAATTCTTTTTTGCAGCGTTCACAAACGCAACCTTGTTTAATGAACATATATGGTTCCCAGTTGGAATAGATATGATCAGCCTCTTTGAGTGTTTCAGTAAATTTTTCTTTAAGGATTTTTGCATATTTAGAAGAGTTGTACATTAATGTCGGACAAACGCCAATGATATTTTTGCGTTTAGTTTTTGAATTATAGATGAAACGTTCATCTACAGGAACTTTTATGCCGCTAAGCATCATACCATTGTTAAACCCACTCCCGCCATAAACTGTAATTCTGTTTTTCTTACAGGCCGCGAAACTATCCTTTGAGCGATTACCACCATTCAGGCAGTTAAAGCCAAGTGAGCTATAGAAATCAACAATCTCATCTGTAGCCTTAGCACTATTTTCGAGGAAACGTGCCTGATAGGGCATCCAAAAACCAGTAAGGAAACGTTTAGGTGCTTTTCCGTTTATTTCAGGATCGATAATAATATCGAAAGCATTAGAACTGTTATATTTCTTAGCCCCAATTTTATAAGAATAACTGTAGTAAGCTTTTCCAGCTTTACCGGGAATTTTTGTTTTACTTTGTACTACCAGGTAGGGATAGTACATGTAGGCTTTCACAAAAAGATCTGGTTTTAAAATAGAAAATGAATATTTAATATAATCTTTCCCATGCTTTTTTACCGGCGTGCTGGCAGTAAGTTTACTGCTGTTATTGTATGAAATAAGCTTAATTGATGCCGGCAACTCGCATTTTAAACTTATATTTGAAATCTTTTTCTTAGTATTTATTATAGGTACAAACGGCATTACATAAGTGCCGCCGACAGAAAGATGATATTCATTATCGCCAATGAACTGCATCGGACCAAGTGCTAGAAACATTGGCTGTTTTTTAACTATTCTTTTCCAGTCTAAAGGATTGATTCTATAACCCAAAAGATCCGCTGGCAGATCGATTTTTTTTAGACTTATGAACTCTTTATTAATCCGTACAGCCTGTGATAGTGCAAATTTGCCCTTGATCACAAAAATTTCATCATAACCCACATAGGTAGGAAAATTACCGATATCGGAACCGTAAGTACGGATCATAATATAGCGACCTTTAGTCTTTAAATTATCTACACCATAAAGCTTAATGCCTTTTTTGAATGTTTTCTTGATTTGCAGTTGATTCTTGAGCGAGTAGTCATCAAAACTGTTTTTAAACTCTCCGACTTTATAAAACTTCACTCTATCATCACTAACGAAATATTCTTCTTTGCGTGGGAAACATACTCCAGCTGTAGGTCTGGCACCGTGGCGGGAAAAGATCCCGGACACCGGCATCTCTTGGCCGAGGTCGATAATTACATCAACATTACCTGCGCCGGTAAAATTGCTGCAGTGTGGAGAAACCCAGAATGATCCGCTTCTACTTTTAGCGATAGCTCCATCCGTCAGTATTTTTTCATAATCAGGAAGAACTTTTAATGATTTTTCCCATTTTTTTGTGGTCATAATATTTGTAGTATATTTCTTGCCTAAAGCGATGTTTTTCCCTTTAGGAATAAGCGGTTTTGCCGCAATTGCGCTTAATGAAATTCCTACTACCAGTACTAATAAAAATAATGTTTTCATTTGTTAATGCTTTTCCATTTTGTTGTAATAGACCATTTGCCGCCTAGGTTGATAATGGTTTTTCTGAAAATTGGTTCAAAGGTCGCACATTGCTGTTTCATGCTGTCCCAGAAGACAAAACCGTGAAGCTGTTTGGGATTCCCTACGCTGAATTGAAGGTTGCTTTTCAGCCAGGGGGCAGAAAAAACAACTTTTGAGCCTTTAGCCAGCATGATGCGATCCATGTTAAAAACTTTTTCGATATCTTTATCCGGCACGGCTGTATAACGGTAGAGTTTCTGCATAAAGGTGCGTTCAAAAACGGTCTCGCCCATCGCAGCAGCACCGCGTTTCTCATTAACGATACTCATATAATTAATCATTGAGCGACGACGGTAGGAGAATCTGATATTCTGATCGGTTGAATTTATAATGGTGGTGGTTATTGAAACCCCACCGTTTTTACTGAAATCATAGGTTTTCTGCAAAGTTGCACCTGTTAATGCCGTGCTGTCTTTGCCGGTTAATTGCCGTTGCCATACAACCTGGAGCCCAGTGGCGGTTTTGCTTTGTGAAATCAGCTTGTAGGGGGTTGTGATGCAACTGACACTTACCGCTGAACGCGGCCACCAGAAAGCATCACCGGCTAACCCTTCACGGTCAATATATTCCTGTCCGGCATTGATCCATGATCTGATTTGTCCGCCCAGCGGTGAAACGGTTATTTTTTCCTTGCCATAGCTGAATTGCAGAGCGGGAACATTGTTTAATTTAGTTACCTTGCAACTCAATGAACCGTTACTCATCGCCTGCATGTTGCTGTAATCGGGCATGGCGGTGGCTTTTGCGGTCTGGGCACTGAGTTTTTTCAGATAGTTTTTTTCCCACTTGACCGCCTTGGTGATTGTCGGTAGACGACGTTGCATTTCACTGCGCATAAACTGCTGATTCAATTTAGTCGCATAATTCAGCTTTTCATTATAAGGTTCAATTGTGTAGAAAGCCCAGCGCAGCGCGCCGACGTGGAGCAGAATGCCGGCTTGCAACTCTTTGCCCGTCCAGTAAATACGTTTATCATCCGGGGTAAAACAGCGATTCAGGCGGGATTGAGAAACCACATAGCGTGCTTCCGGTCGTAAGTCGTTAAGTGAAAGTTTGAAAAAGTTTTCACCTTTCTGCCAGAAATTACCCACTGTAATTAGCCGTTTATTGTTCAGGATAAACTCTTCATGCTCGATCATTTTAGCATCTTTAAGCATCGGCAATCTTTGCACGAAATTACCACCCTCCGCCCAGTAGTCAGGCATGTTTGACGGGGGCAATGGTGTAATCGGAGTCAGCTTGGCTTGTTTGATCCGTTTGCCGTTGAAGATAAAGTTTTCGTATGCGGCAATATCGCGATTTGCGACTATCAGGGCATTCCACCAGCGGCTGTCATAACCGCGTGGAAAATAGTAGACAAATGCGCCGTTCCAGCCATTGACCAGGTAGCAGATCATTTCAAAGGCGATGGCTTCAGGTTCAGTTACCCATTTATTTAGCTGCAAGCCATGGGGGAAAGCAATAAGTTCTGGTCTTTTTGTGGCATCTGGGACATATTTTTTGACATAGTCTTTGATCGTTTTGCCCGCATAGTAGGTAATCAGGTGAATACCTGAATTGTAGATATAATTATTGTCTGGGTTATAGAAAATATAGGGACCCCAAGGTTCGATGACTTTCAAGTTGGCCATATATTCGCGTGGATCGTATTGTTCACATTGGTTGTTGCCGGCTTCGATCATATGGCTCCAGGCGACTTCAGGAATAAAATGTGAATCCTTGCCGACGGTTTTGCCAATTTCCTTACAGGTTTCTTCGAGCGTTGTTACCAGTTTGCCATGCTGCCAGTTGCGGAATTTAACCCATTTATCACGATATTTTATCAGCACATCTTTAGGCCAGACTTGATCTACTTCTGCGGCTGATATGCCACTGTATTTGATGAATTCAGCTTTGCAGCGGTCACAGAAACAGCCTTTGAAGTCAAACATATAGGGTTCCCAGTTTGACATAATGCTGTTATAATCGTTTTTAACCAGTGTTTTTCTGATCTGCGGAATAACGACTTCACGGTAATATTTACCTTGGGTATAGACTTCAACTGGGCAGATTGCTTCACGTGGGCTGGTACGGTAACTGCCGTCGGCCAATTTGAACAGGACATCTTTAGGTTTTCCGCTTGGTCCGATGCGATAACCATTACAGATATAATAATCCTGCGTATAGCGATTTATTCCGGCCTGTTTCAATTGATCTTTCATCACCGGCATTAATCCGCCATGAATAGAGTTGAAGCCGGCATTGTTATAAAAATCGGCAAATGTTGCTGCCGCTGCTGGAGTTGGAAAGTTCGCTTCGGTCGCAAACATGGTCGCGTTGCTGAACAGTTTCGGTGCTGGTGAAGTCCCGGCATCAGGGATTATTTTAAGTTTGAATGATTGCCATGCGGTCGAGTAGTCGCCATCGACAAACTGATAGAATGCGTTAAAATTGGCTCCGGGGCTGATCGTTGTCTTAATCAGTAAAGCTGGCATGCTCCAGGTATTGTATTTAGTCTTGCTGATGGCTTTGCCGTAGTTGACCAGTTCAACTTTATAGAGCGTATAGTCCTGTCCGTTTTCTTTAATCGGTTGACTTGAACGGATTTTCAATGGCACTCTGACATCGAGAATATCTACTTTTGCCGGGAGTTTCAAATAGAGCCAGGGTTTAGTTATTTTCACTCCTGCCTCATTTCGGCAGGCAAAGCCGATAATACCCGGAACGCCGGATGCCAGACAATAGGTGTTGTCAATCAATGACAGGGGCATTAATTTGACTGTTACTCCCGGTGCTGACTTCGTTGCTTGCAATTTTACATCATCAATATTGGCTTCGCCGCCGCCGTAAAGTTTCAGATAAAGTGAAACGAAGGTGGTCTTCGCCGGCACCTGTACCGGAACGGTTATTTTGCTCCAGTTGCCGGTCATTGAGACATGTTTCACCATCCCTTTGCCGGTAGATTTGCATTTATAGACCTTATCAGAACCGCCTTTGAAGCTGACGACAATAACAAATTTATTAAGACCGGGCACTTTTGCCAATTTACCGCACAGCATAAAGCTGAGCAGATATTTGGTTGCTTTGTCATTGACAGGAACTGCAATATTCGCACCGAAACCGTTGGAAATCATCGGCAGACCGTTCTTCGGATCAGAACGCATCGCGTTGACACTTGCCGGCGTGATGTATTTGGCATAACGTTTGCCGTCAGGTGGATTTTCGGTTGCGGTCGTGGTTATAACTGTTGAATCAGCTTTTTTTATCAATGCCTTCGCTTCAGCTTGTTTCCCCGGTAGTGAATGGACGTGCCAGGAACGGAACCAGGTTCCTTTTTTAGGTTTACCTTTGGCGTCAACCTGCTCAAATGAACCATTTTTAATCAGGTTAGGAGCATTTGATACAGTTTTTTCATGTTTGATTTTGGCAAAATCAACGGAGACCCCGCCGGGATCAAGTTGCCGGTTGTCAGCTGCTTGAGCAACTGATGCGGTAATTAACATTCCACTAACTAAACTTGCGGTCATCATGAGTATATTTTTCATTTTTCTGTTCCTTTTTTTTGTTACGGTACTGTCAACCCTTACCTATGGTTACAGACCTATTTTCTTACTTAAAATCAATAAAAAACAGAGAAAAACCGTCTTCCCCCTTTTTTATTGCGCTTTTTGATATAAAATCAAGAGAGGTTCCC
>JAKIUY010000201.1 GCA_021647315.1 Victivallaceae bacterium | reverse complement strand
AACTTAACGATGTATTTATCATTGTGGAGTCCTCCTTTTTTTGAGTTACCGTAATATACTTTACGGATAAGGTTGCTCCACTCTCTTTTTAATCTTTTTTAAAAATTGTTAGGACACATGTGAATTATACTGAGTTTTATAAAAAAGAGTCTGATAAAAAATCGCTTGGAAATTTGCCGATATTATTAGATCAATATTGCGAGTGGCTGGCAAAGGGAACTTACGAGTTTAATTTTTATATTAATATGTCTAATTTAGCAGAATGGGATTACAGCTGGGAACCGGAACGTTCTACGTTGACCTTGTTTCCACCGCCAATCAAAGCCAATACGCCAGCTGAACTTGAACCGCTGGTTTATACATGCATCACAGACAGTGTTGCAATCGATGAAACTTATACCAAACAACAATTGACAAACGCAATCCCGGAGCTGAAAAACAAATTAGCAGAAGATCAAAAACAGTTCATGTATGACGAGGCAAAAGATGCGATAAAAACTTTATATAGACAATTTCTGCTGAATCTGGTGCCAGCTTCAGCACATAACAACGATTTGCCTGAAATTATCGTTAAATTCCCTCATGAAGTCAGCAATAACAAAAGCAAGAAATTATAAATATTCAAAACATATGTTGCCGGTTTTATAGAGCCATTACCATTCGTATACTGTTATGTTCAAGCAAATCTCTGGCGGCCCAGAGCCAAACAACGTCATCAGTGCGCCGGGTGTAGCTGTTGGTGTGATACTTTCCAACATATTCTTTTTCACTTAGATTTCTCCGTATCTTGAAAAAGATTTTTCTTTGACTTTAATAACATGCTTTTTTTATCGAAGCAATTACTTGCCAGCTTTGTGATATAATTCAGTAATATCGCATTTTTGACAACGGGCAAAATACCTGTTTCCATCCTTCTTGAGTTTAAATTTGTTATTACACTGCTGACATCTTTCATTTATAGAAACATTTTTTCCGCATGATTTACATTTCCAGTAGTAACTCTTATATTTCTGACCCCATAGTATTTCCATTTGTTTGGTACAGTCAGGACATTTACTCGTCTGTTTTCTAACATTATATGCTTGCTGTTTTTCTTTTACACTGTTAGTTCCATGAGGAGTAGAATTTGAATTTCTGATACCAAATGATTTAAAAGGATTATCGATACTTATATCGTTTTTAATAATGAATCGGCTCATGGCATTCAGTTCTTTTTCTGACATTGTTTTAAACTTGTCGTCATTATTAGTGCTATCCATAAAAGTTCCCAATAAACCTTTGGCATGTTCTTTATGGAAATCGAGAATAGTTGCAGTGATCTGATCGGCTTTTTTTAGTGAATCTTTATGTTTATCACGCCCCTCACCGGTAATGTTTCCATTAGTCGAAACCGCAATATAATGATGTGCAGTATATGAGCCTAAACGTTTTTGAATGCCTAATATCTTTCCCGAAAACATATCAACATTATCATTCAGTAAATTAAAGAGAATTTTTTCATGACGTTTTGATTGCATTAGTGGTGATTCGATATTTTTTACTTTATTGCCATTCAAATGAGTCCATTCATCGTATTCATTAACCGATAATGAGCCGGCGACACTTTTGGATTCTATAAAATATGCAGAATAGCAGGTAAGGATAAGGTGATCAATCTGAGCTGTTTTACCATTATACTCAACCTTCAAGTCGTTTAAAACGATGATATCGTCATACTTTTCAAATTCAATATCAAGAAAATAGGCCATGTCCTGTTCAAGCCGTAATCCGGCAATTACATTTCGAGCCTTGAGGTTATCTTTTTCACTTAGCTTCCTGGAGTCAATTGCCTTTTTCAAGGTATCGATATTCTTCTTATAGAATGGCTTCTTTGCAATCATACATTCATCCTCTATTTGTTTTCTTTTTTATTTACTTCTAGACCATATTTCTTGCATAATGCGAATACCGCTTCGCTGTATTCTTTCATTTTATAGCCTTTTATGCTATTTAAACTAAAAACATAACTGACCATACCATTTTTATCAATCCACAAAGTGGGGCGAACTTTTAAAAATATCTATTTCTTTGCTCTTTTCAGATGAACTTGGAGTAGGGCTATTTCTGCTGGGGTGACGCCGTCAATGCGTCCAGCCTGGGCCAGGGTTGTCGGCTTGACCTGTTTCAGTTTCATTCTTGATTCATTACGCATGCCGGTGATCGCATCGTAGTCGAATTCAGCAGCTATTTTCCAATTTTCCAGCGTTTGCAGTCGGCCTATAGAACGTTCTTCGCGTTTTAAATACCCTTCGTAATGAGCATTGACCGCCAGTTGTTCAATCACGCGATTGGCTTCGTGGGCTGATACTGACTCAAGTTCCAATAATTCAACCGGAAAGGGCAGGGGGGTAATATCCGGCTGATAGATGCCCCGCAGTTGCTTGAGGTTATCAGAGAGCGTTTTGCCTTGATGTTTAACTTTATCGGCAAGCGTTTGAGTTCTTGTATAGTGTTCACAGAAAGAGTTGAGTTGTTGAAGTTTGTTCGCTGGCAGCAGATTGTTGGCTATCGCGAATTCACCCAGTCGCAAGTCAGCATTATCCTGACGCAATCTTAGTCGATATTCTGCTCGACTGGTAAATAGCCGATATGGTTCTTTGATCTCTTTGGTAACTAAATCATCAATCATCACCCCGATATAACTTGAATCACGTGCCAGTTCTACTGGTATTTTACCGGCAGCACAACGAGCCGCGTTCAGTCCGGCAACCAAGCCTTGCCCTGCCGCCTCTTCATAACCACTGGTGCCGTTAATCTGTCCGGCAAGGAATAGATTAGGCCATTTTTTTACCCGCAATGAACGGTCCAGTTGATTGGGAAAGATAAAATCATATTCAATCGCATAGGCGTAACGGGATATTTCGGCATTTTCCAGTCCGGGGACAGAATGAATCATCTGCACCTGAATATCCGGCGGAAGACTGGTAGAAATACCATTTATATAGTATTCATCGGTAAATTCACCTTCCGGTTCCAGATATAACATGTGGGTCTCGTGATGTGGAAATCTAACAATTTTATCCTCGAAAGATGGACAGTAACGGGTTCCGATACCCTCAATCTTACCTTGATAAAGCGGTGCTTTGTGTAGATTATCCTTTACCAGTTGCGCAGTCGCTTTTGATGAATTTGCCATAAAACAGGGCATGTCACGTTTTCCCGCCCGGGGTAGGGGAGTAGTGTCTGAATAGTAGCTGAACATTGTTTCAGTCACTTCCGCATTCTGACGGCGCATTTGTGAAAAATCGATAGTTTTTGCCTGAATACGGGGTGGAGTGCCGGTTTTCAACCTACCAACTTTTAAACCGAGTTGGGTGCGAAAGGCAGTTGCCAGTTTCACCGATGCCGGATCACCTGCCCGACCGCCGGCAAAACTATTCATGCCGTAATGCAGTTTACCATTAAGAAACGTTCCGGTAGTAATCACAATACTAGCTGCATAAAATTGATCTTTAAAATCAGTTTCAACGCCGGCAACCTTTTCATCTTCAATAATATAATCGGTTACCATAGCCTGTTTTATAGTCAAATTAGGCTGTTGTTCCAGAAAAAACTTCATGGCACGTTGGAAGCATACTTTATCACATTGCGCCCTTGGTGACCAGACTGCCGGGCCTTTGCTCTGGTTGAGCATTCTGAACTGTATTGCCGCAGCGTCAGTAATAATCCCTTGAGCTCCACCCAGTGCATCTATTTCACGCACCACCTGGCCTTTAGCAATACCACCGATGGCCGGATTACAGCTCATTTGAGCAATGTGATCCATGTTAATGGTTAATAACAGAGTTTTTGCCCCAACTCTGGCAGCCGTAAAAGCCGCTTCACATCCGGCATGTCCTGCTCCAACTACTATTACATCATAATGATTCATATATAAAATAAATAATGTTTAAGGATTAACGGTTAACGATTAATGTAGGATAATCTACCTCAAAAAGAGTTTATTACAAGGGGTATCAGTTATAGGCAAAAAAATATAATCAAAGCTAAAGGGCAGGAGAAATATGTTATTAAGCGAATGGTCGCAGGCAGAAGATATATAAAGCGGCGGAAAATCACTGTAAAACAGAATTGGCCATGCGTTAGGATAGACAAGTACACGCTCGATAGTTGAATATACTATTGCATAATTTTTAAATTTGGGTGAGTCCATAATTTTGTGTAAATGATTTTTTCCTATGATATGATAAATTTA
>JAKIUY010000200.1 GCA_021647315.1 Victivallaceae bacterium | reverse complement strand
TTTCCATTTCAGCATTATAAACATATTGACATAAAATGCCAGTAAAATGAAGTTTTTTTTAAAGAGAACTTAACTTGGCCGGAACCGCAGGGAAAAAAATATTGGCTAATATTTATTAGTACAACAACCCCTACTTTTCTTTTTATGCAATCAGAAAGCAAACTTTCTGCCTATGCTGCCGTCATAAAAACTTCGTTGAAACTTGGTGTATATCCAAATATCTGGACATCGTTTATTTTTTTCGTTTTTTATTTTTGGCGGCGAGGCGTTTTTTCCGCCTGCCTTCAGCGATGCGCTTGGCGCGATAGAGCCCTACCAATTGACGGGAGATGGTTTCGAGACGATAGATGTCGCCTTGAATAGTTTCATCTTTCTCCCTGATTCGTCTGATTATTAGCGATCTTTCGGCTCGCAGAGTTTTGATTGATGCTTCTACATTGAGCGGTTTTTTGCGCACTGCGACAATCTGTATCAGTTGTTTAACTAAAATTCGCGTCGTCTTTTTAGCTTTGTCAACCCGGGATGAACTTCTTGATACAGGATAGATGCGGTAGAGTGGCGATTCGTCTTCAAGTTTGTCCTTTTCATCAGAATCAAGATAACGCTGATAGCGGAGCTTAAATGAGTTTATTGAGCTGCCGGAACCTAATATATACACTTCACGCCCCTGTTGCAGATGGTTCGAAATAAGTGCCATTATTGTTTTATGGAACTCTTTTCTGGACACATCAAGCAATTGCTTTTTCAGGAGTTCCGCACGTTGTTTCTGTAGACCTGAAACACTGTTTTCGAGTGAACGTCGCAGACGTTTTTTCAGATAACGTTGATCTAGAATGCTTGAGGAGTATAAAATCCAGCGCTTTTCAAAATCGAGCGAATTAAGTGAACCGTAATCGGCAAAAATTACTGAACCTGCCGGAACTTGTGCTAGTGTGAAATCGACCACTTTTTTAGCACTGCTCTGTTGCAGATAGTATTTTTCTGAATCCTCTAATGAGGCACAAACGCCCCAGATACCATGAATCACCACCAGTAACAAAACAATGGTCATTTGTCCATTATGTGAATATTTTTTTGTCAACTGCCACAGCGCCGACAGGGCGAGAATATAGATCGGGACAAAGATCGGCAGGATAAATCTCAGGTAACTTGATGATCTGGTGGTCGGAGCCCAGTAATAGAACATATAAATCACCAGCAGAGGAATTATCCAGGCGAGAAATACCCAGGCGCGTTTTTTATTGCGGGTAAAGCAGATGACAAGTCCGACTAACGCCAAACTCGTTACCAGCCCGGTACCGTCAGAGATCAGACCTGGAATATAAAGTCTCAAATTTATCCAGAAATAACTCAGGCCGAAACCGCTCTGCTCATTGGTCAGGGAGTAACCGGTAGTGATCGGGCTCCCGAAGGAACTCCAGTGATACCAGCATAGAAACAGATATGGAATCGCAACTCCGCAGGAAAATGAGGCAAGTATCCACAGCCGTTTTTTTCTGAGAAAGAACAGACCGTAAAGCACTGGAGGAATCAACAGGATAATATTAGTGTAGCGGATCCCCTCAGCATAGCCAAGCAGTAATCCGGCAAGCATGGCATAGATGATTCCGGTTTTCAGCCGTCGCCGTGACACGGCGACAAAAAAGCAGACAAAACCCCAGATGAGAAAAGCCATGCTCGGACCGTGCGATACTTTGCTCAGGGCAAAATGGTTGAATACCGGGGATGTTGCCAACAAAAACGACCCAACGACCGCCAGTTTTTCCGGCATAAAAAAACGACAGAGAAAAAACATGCCGAGCACGGCGAAGATTGCCAGTATCGGACAGAGATAAAATCCCCCGTGATTGCCGAAAACTGTTATTGCCCCCGCCGCCAACGCCGGATAAAGCGGTGGATATTTGGGGTAAAACTCATCGCGTTCATTGACGACCCACATATTGCCGATAAATTGATAATCATCAATTGGGGTTTGATGAAATTGTCCTTGGGATGCAATCATTTTTGCACAGGTATGATAACCGTTTGAGTCAGTTCCGCCGGTCACCGGCACAAAATAGTAATTCATGAATGCACTGTATGCAACTAACAGGCCAATAAGCCAGAAATATTTTGATTTCATTTAATTAAACTCTTTTTTATCCGCAGGTGACGCAAATTAACACAGATTTTTTTTGTGTGGCCCCTTATTCCATTTTGAAATGCTTTTTCAAGAACGGAACCAGATAGTTGAACTTCTCTCTTTCCTTGCCGTCTTCCTTAGTATATATGGTATTTTCTATTCTCAGTTTATCCATTTTTTTCTGTAAGGTTAGGCCAAATATCGGGTGATGTATCGCCGCTCCTATATTTCTGCGTGCGGTATCAGGATCCTTGGTGCCACTATAAAACATCAGGATAGGTGGATCACCTTTGCTGATATAATTAATTGGTGAACAGTATTCAAAAAGTTCATATTTTTCCTTAGGCAGGTCATCCAGCTCTTCTAGCGATATGTCGTAGAGCAGCAGAAGCGCGGTTGATTTATATGCATTGCCCGGGATCAGTTTTTTTATAACTCGCGGATCATAGGTTGTTTGGCCATTAAGAATAAACAGACAGCTGACGCGGGTTGATTCGCGTTCAACCGGATCTTTACTTGTGCTATCGGCCATGTCATCACGAAAAGCCAGCCACTGGGATAATCCTGCTCCGGCAGATCCACCGCCGAGAGCAATCCGACTGGCATCAATATTCCATTTATCAGCGTTTAGGCGGACAAACTGCAAAGCCCGTCTGCAATCATGAAAGCAGGCAGGTGCTATTTGGTGCTGTGACAATCGATAATTAAAAGATATAACGGTAATACCGGCGTCTCGGCAGTTTTTTATTAGTGACGGTGAGACGTTTGATTTATCACCATTTCGGAACCCGCCGCCATGGATCCAGATCATAACCGGTGTTTTTTCTTCACTTTTTGCGATATATAGGTCAATAACATTTCTTTCATGTGGACCGTAGCGAACATTTTTATGGGTTGGAGTGGTTCGGTATTGTATTTTACCGGAATTTCTGTTATTCTTTTTTGCCTGTCGCTTTTTCATAAATTTTTCTACATCCTTAATAATAATTTCACCATTGCCATTGCGGGCAAGCCGTGAAAACAGCTTTTGCGGTCCTTTAAATTCATCCTTGGTAACGATTCCGTTTTTGTCTGTGTCATCCCGATTTAATCTGTCTACCAGTGTCAGATGCTGTTGCGCATAGAGATAGCAAGTACTGAAAATAAAGACCGTTATGAAAACTATTTGTTTAACCATTATATTATTTCTGTAGACCCATTGTCACAATCGAGTTAGCTTCCATGGGCACAACCTTTCTGTTATACTTTGACTTGTGATGACATACATCTTGCCCCAGTAAACGCAAAGAATCGCAAGATATTGCCACCTATGTGCTTAAAAAATTAGAGCCTTCCGCGTCGACTGACTACGCAAGGCTCTTTATAATCCTTCTCTAACAAAGTATAAAATTATTTTGCTGGTGGCTTGTTGCCCGGTTTGGTGATGTGAATTTGATCGATTCTGGCTTCCGGTTCACGGCATTTTAGCGTGATGCGGTTTTTGCCTTTTTTCAATTTATGCTTAATGTCTTTATTTTTACGCCCTTTTATGGCTTTCCAGGTATATGATTTGCAGCCCATATCCCAGATTATCTGTTCTTCGCCATTGATAATGACAAAGAATGAATCTTTGTTGCCGTCCGGCCCGAGTACCTTGCCCCAGATCACATATTCGCCGGCCTCATCAACCATAAATTCATAAACGACAACCCCGCCCTTGGCTGAAACGATGGCACCGCCACCCGAAGCAATTTCATCTTTAACAATCTTCATTTTTTCGTTAGCTTTACCTGATTCAGCTTCAATGGTTAACTTGCCGTCCTTCATTCTAGGGGCATCACCGGCAAAAACTGAACAACTGAAAACTGCGGCCAACATAATTACACAAAGTGCTTTCATCATCTTTCTCCTTGTTAGGCGATTGGTACTGTCAACCCTTACCTATGGTTACAGACCTATTTTCTTACTTAAAATCAATAAAAAACAGAGAAAAACCGTCTTCCCCCTTTTTTATTTCGCTTTTTGATATAAAATCAAGAGAGGTTCCCAGTTATTTTAAACTCTCACCTCTAAAAAAAAAGGAGACACTCTCTTGAAAACAAATATTTTAAAAATTGTCAAATGGTTTTGTCGTAGATTAACT
>JAKIUY010000067.1 GCA_021647315.1 Victivallaceae bacterium | reverse complement strand
AGTAAAATTGTCAAACAACACGCATTTTTTCAAATGCAGGGCTTTTTATGCCCAAATTCTCAATATTTTCAACTAATATTCAATTCCCAATGCTCAATTTTCAATTTCAAAGTTTTTTTCTTCACTTCATCTGTTGGATATTCCGTGTGCGATATTGGATATTCAATTTTTTCCTATTTCGCACGAGTCATTAAAGCTTATTAATAGAACCGTTCTTTTAACAGCAAATACTATCAAGCTGGTATAGTATATACTATAAAAATGATTAATACAAGTTTCTAGCTACAATATATTGATTTATAGGCTATTTCGTAGTATTTTACCAGATAATGATTTTTACTGCTGGGTTCCCTGGCGCTGGAGCGATAAATGCCGGCTTTATCAAAGCCTGGCACTACCGTTCCGGCACAGCCGGTTATATTTAAATTGTACAGAAGAAATAACTATAAAAATGCACTTGTGCATAAGGGAAATAATGAGTAATAAACTTAAAGAAAAACTGGCCAATCATATTGTGATTTTTGATGGGGCTATCGGTACTGAAATATATAAACATAATATCTTTATCAATAGCTCATTCGAAGAACTTTGTCTGTCACGACCGGAATTGATTGCTGATATTCATCAGGAATACTACAATGCCGGCGCTGAAGTGCTGACGACCAACTCATTCGGGGCAAATGCCAATAAACTGGCGCAGTTCGGACTTGGAGATAAAGTGCGGGAGATTAATATCGCGGCGGCAAAACTGGCACGGGAGAACAGTGATGATGAGACTTTGATCGCCGGTTCCGTCGGCCCGATTGGGATGCATGGCGGAGCAATTGATAGCGATGAGAAAATTATTGCGATGCTGACTGAACAGCTTCAGGCATTACTTGAGGGGGGAGCTGATTTTATTCTCTTCGAATCATTAGCTACTTTGAAAGATATTGAATATGTGGCGAAAATAGTAGAACAACAGCCGGCTTTCGACTACATGGTCAGTTTTGCGGTGAATCGTGAACTTGAACTGCAGCATGGGCGCTCGCTGCTTGCAGTTTTTAAGCTTTTCACACCGTTGGCTAATCAGCCACTGGCAATTGGCCTGAACTGTGGCAGCGGAGCCGAAGAGATGCTCAGCGCGCTGGAAATATTGATGCCGTCAGCCCCCTGTCCGGTAGTCAGCCGCCCCAATGCCGGTTTGCCGAAAAGCATTGATAACCGGATAATCTATATGACCAGTCCGGAATATTTCACCACCTATGCGATGCGCTATGTCAATCTCGGCGTTCATGGCATCGGAGGGTGTTGCGGTACCGGACCTGAACATATCGCTGAAATGGCTAAAAGTATTAAGCCACTGACTAAACAGAAGGCGACTTTTGTGGCTGGCATTGCAGATCAGGAAACCGAGGTCTTGCCTCCGGTGCCCAATGCAGATAAATCTAAGTTTGCGGCTAAAATTGTTGCCGGTGAATGGGTGACATCAATTGAAATTACCCCGCCGCGCGGTTTTGATTTGAGCAGTACCATTGAGAAGGCGAAACAGTGTCGTGAAGCCGGTATTGACGCGATTAATATTCCTGACGGCCCCCGAGCCAGTTCTAGGGTGTCGCCGATTGTTACTGCTTATGAAATTCAGCAGCAGGCCGGAATCGAAGCGGTACTGCACTGCTGTTGCCGTGACAAGAACCTGATCGGGATGCAGGCTGATCTGCTCGGCTGTGCCTGGCAGCAGATTAATAATATCCTTTTTATCACCGGTGATCCGCCCAAATTGGGCGATTACCCGTTCGCTTCGGCAGTTTTTGATGTTGATGCAATTGGTATCCTTCAGGTGGTTTCACAGCTCAATCGCGGCATTGATGTCGGCGGTAAAAGTATTGGAAAGTCCACGCCGATATTTGCCGGCGCGGGTGCGGATCCCAATGCTATTGATATGAAACGCGAATACCGCCGGCTGCGCGAAAAGGTTGCCGCCGGGGCTGAATATATCATTACTCAACCCGTCTTCGCGGTTAAACCGTTGCTTGACTTTATGGACAATATTGCTGATCTTAATACTCCGGTGATTGCCGGTATCTGGCCTTTGGCAAGTTACCGTAATGCTGAATTTATGAAAAATGAGGTGCCGGGGGTGGTTGTGCCGGATGAGATAATGGAACGCATGGCTGCCGCTGACACCAGAGAAGAACAACGGGCGGTGGGGATTGCTATTGCCAAAGAGTGTGTTGAACAGATCAGGCACGCGGTACAGGGTATTCAGGTCAGTGCCCCATTCGGCAACGTTCAGACCGCCATCGCGGTTATTGATGATTGATGATTGGTGATTGGTGATTGGTGATTGGACTTATGGGAAGGCGTTGCCACTGGAGATACTTTCGGCGGTTTGCTCCACATTGGGCCCATAAGTCTCATCAGACCCATGCTTTTTCAGCGGCTTGCCGCCACAAAAATATAACATAGGAAAAATTGAGATGAATATTAAAACAGCCATTAAAGGACGCAGAACTGTTAGGCGTTTTAGTCAGAAAACGGTTTCGGCGGATAAAATCAAACAGTTAATTGATGCCGGCAGGGTTGCGGCATGCGGCGGTAATATGCAACGGTTGCGTTATGTCGTGGTGCAGGATGATAAAGAGTTGTTGGGAAACATATTTGATACAACAGCCTGGGGCGGGTTTGTTCAACCTAAACGTAATCCGGTGCCGGGAGAAACGGCACCTACAGCATTTCTGGTGCTGACCTGCAAACCTGATGATGCAACCGGAGCCGCTATTGATGCCGGAGCCGCCATCGCTAATATTCAGCTGATGGCATACGCACTTGGTCTTGGTTGCTGCTGGATCGGGGCATACAAACATGAACGGGTTGATTCATTGCTGGAATTGGACGGCATGCAGTCGGTGTTTCTGGTTGCTCTAGGCTATCCGGCTGAATCTCCGGTAATGGAAGATATCGGCATTGATGATCCGGCTCCATACTATCTGGATGCTGACGATGTTCTGCATGTGCCGAAATACAGTGTCGAAGCCATCACCGAATGGCGGTAGAGGGCCCAGTGCGAACGCATGAAAATGAGCTTAATATTAATTCTTTTTCTCGGAATATCCAATAATGAACAAGGAATATCCAATATCCAGGTAAAAAACGTCGCTACCGCTCTTTTTTAAACGATAACAGGATTAGTGTTTTTTTATTTTATCTTCATTATTGGATATTTTTTATTGTTTTAAGCTTATTTTCGTGCGTTTGGCCTAGTATGCTGTCTCATAAATTCACAGCGTAAATAATCATCCCGTAAGTTTTTCACAAAGTCGTTGAATTTTTTTCAGAATTTCTTCCGCAGTTGCAGTCCGTACAAATGGTTTTGTTTTTGGGTTATAGCATTTTACAAACTCATCTATTTTCTGGACCAGTTGCTTTACCGAAGTAAAACTTCCTCGGCAAATTACTTTATCTGTTATAATTCCAAACCAGCGTTCAACTTGATTTAACCACGAAGAGTATGTAGGCGTAAAGTGAAATTTAAACCTTGCATGCCGTGCAACCCAAGCACGAACCTTGGCGTGTTTGTGTGTTGCATAATTATCTAAAATGACGTGCACCTCCAAATCTTTTGGAACATTTCTGTTAATCTGATTGAGAAACTGAATAAACTCCTGATGTCGGTGTTTGCTTTTACATGTGGCCTGGACAATGCCAGTTGCAACATCCAAAGCCGCAAAAATAGTCATAGTTCCATGTCTGAAATAGTTATCTGTTACTCCAGCGGCATATCCCAGTCCCATCGGTAGAATTGGTTGTGTTCGCTCTAATGCCTGACATTGGGATTTTTCATCAACGGCAAGGACAACAGCATTTTCAGGAGGAGAAAGATAAAGCCCTACAACATCTTTTACCTTGTCAACAAAAAATGGATCTGACGACAGTTAAAAAACTTTTGTTTTATGCGGTTGTAACATAAACATATTCCATACTCTGTTTACAGTAGCCTTTGAAATTCCACACTCTTCAGCCATGCTGCGGCAGCTCCAATGTGTCTCCCCTGCGGGCTTTGTTTCAATCGTTTTTTCAGTAGTTCTGCTATATGCTCTTCTGTATATGTTCGTGGTTTCCCCGAACGTTGCAAAATCAACCTGTCCCTTAGTGATGATAATGTTCGTTTGTGCTTGAATATGTAAAAAACAGGTGCAAAATCAACCTGTCCCTTAGTGATGATAATGTTTGTTTGTGCTTGAATATGTAAAAAACAGGTATTGAGATTGCAATCAGATTGGGAAAATCTGAAAGTTGACCTATCTTATCAGAATTATATGATAAAACAATCTACCCTAATGGGTATTAAATATGGAAGATAGAGTATTATGAAAAATAGTCCAATAGGATTTGATGAAGCACTTAAATTGATTCAGACACCGGATGCGGAGATGATGAATCTGATTAGTCGCGCCGATAAGGTGCGGTGCGATTATTTCGGCAATAAAGTTGTTGCCTGTTCAATTATCAACGCTAAAAGCGGTAATTGCGGTGAAGATTGTAAATTCTGCCCGCAATCAGTACATTCAGATAGCGAAATTGAAAAATATTCATTGCTGGATAGCAATGAGATCTTAACCAGTGCCCGAGCTGCTGAAGCCGACTGCGCCCATACTTTCGGGATTGTCACTTCAGGACGGGCAATTAACAGGGCTGCTGACCAGGAAAATATCGCCAGCACCGTTGCGGCAATTTCGACAGAAACTGGCATTGGTCCATGCGCTTCACTCGGAACGGTTGACGAAGCGTTTCTGATTAAACTGAAAGAATCAGGCCTGATCTCATATCATCACAACTTGGAGGCGGCCGAAAGTTTTTATCCGCAAATCTGTACCAGCAGAACCTTTAAAGATAATGTCGAAACAATCAAAACAGCCAAACGGATCGGTCTTGGGGTATGTTCAGGGGGGCTGTTCGGCATGGGGGAATCACTGCGTCAACGTATTGAACTGTTTGAAACCCTGCGTGAACTTGAAGTTGATTCAGTACCGGTGAACTTTCTTAATCCAGTTGAGGGTACACCGCTTAAGGCTGGTAATCCGCCCCAAATGAGCCCATTCGACTGCCTCCGCATTATTGCGGTCGCCAGACTGATGATGCCGACGACAACCATTCGGGTCTGCGGCGGTCGTGAACATAATCTGCGTGATATGCAGTCATGGATATTCGCTGCTGGGGCGAATGCGATGATGGTCGGCTGTTATTTGACCACAAATGGTCGCGAGGTCGCAGACGATATGCAAATGATTAAAGACGCAGGCATGGAATTGGAATAATGAAAAAAAGCAAGGGAAAACTGGTCGCGGCATTAAGTGGCGGGGTTGATTCAAGCGTTGCTGCCGCATTGTGCCAGCAACAGGGCTATGAGCTTGTCGGCGTCACCCTGCGCCTGCGCAGTTGCGACGATACTACCGAAAAACGCAAATCATGTTGCGGAGCAGATGATAATATTCAGGCCGGGCTGGTTGCCGGGATGCTTGGTATTCCTCATTATTTCCATGATGCAAAAACTGAATTCAAACAGGAAGTGTTGCGTTACGCCTGGGATGAATATGCCGCCGGCCGCACCCCGAACCCCTGTATTATGTGCAATAACTATATTAAATTCGGTGCCCTGTGGGAGTTCGCTGAAAAAATAGGTGCGGAAGGCATTGTTACCGGACACTATTCGAGGTTAATAAAGGACTCTGCTGGTGAAATATCGCTACTGCGCGGGCTTGATATAGTTAAAGATCAAACATATTTTTTGGCATTTTTAACCCGTGAACAGCTCCGTTTTACCCATTTCCCGCTGGGTGGTATGACTAAACCTGAAGTGAGACAACTGGCGACTGAATTTGGTTTGCCGAATGCGGCAAAAAAAGAGAGTCAGGATGCCTGTTTCGGCTATAAAGGCGAAAGTTTTCCTGAAACTTTGAGTCATGTTTTTGGGGAGCATGCCCCGAAAGGTAATATTATTGATGAAACAGGGAATATTCTTAAACCGCATCAGGGCATTCATGATTTTACCATCGGCAAACGTAAAGGATTGGGTATTGCCCTTGGCAAACCGGCCTATGTAGTCGATATAAATAACCAATCCGGTGACATTACATTATCAACCAACAGTGATCTACTGTTAAGTAATGGGCTCTTATGCAGTAGCTTTAACTGGTTAATTGACCCACCGAAAAAATTAACCTGTCAACTGCAGGTTCGTTACAATCAAACTCCGGTTAACGGCACATTTGAACAATTGAATGAGACGCAGGGCAAGGTAACTTTTGCTGAACCGGTACGGGCAGTAAGCCCCGGTCAGGCAGTGGTCTTCTATGATAATGACAAAGTTCTTGGCGGTGCCTGGATTGATGGCTGCCTGGGAACGCAGTCGTCCCGCCTACACTTTTAAATTATGATTGATGATTGGGAAAAAGCTACTACACAGAGTAGCAAAGCCGCAACCTAAAACATGACAGAATCATTTTTCATGCAAAGCTTATTATATTGTCCCCTCATAAGGAAAATTTTGTTATGAACTATAAAGGTTTAATTTTTGATATGGATGGGACGTTGACCGTTCCGGCGATTGATTTTATCAGTGTCAGACGCGAATTGGGCATTATCGAAGGCGATCTGGTGCCGATTATCGAAGCATGGCCGGAAGCACGCCGCAACTGGGCCTGGCGGCTTATTGAACAGTATGAAGATGATGTTCGCAGTAAAACAAAACTACAGCCCGGCGTCCATGCCGCATTGGTAAAATTTCGTCAAGCTGACATTAAACTGGGCATTCTTACCCGTAATTCTCAACTGGGCGTTGATGCTTTACTAAATATTCTGGATATTGAATTTGACGCGATTCTGACCAGAGAACATACCCATATCAAACCGGCTCCGGAACCGGTTTGGGAAATCGTCAAAGACTGGGGCATTGCGTCAGCAGAGGTTATGGTCATCGGAGATTACATCCATGATATTGAATGTGGCAGAGCAGCCGGTGCCAAGAGTTGTTTTTTCGCAAACCCTGGCATGACATCTTACGCCGACCTCGCAGATTTCACGGTAAGTACCTTCGCCGAACTTGAAGCATTGGTTTTTAGTTAGAAGAATGCGAAAAGGTATAACGCACCGTTGGAGTACAGACTTTAGTCTGTTTTCTGTGCGTTATCAAACTCAACCGCACAGCTTTTTAATAGCTTTTAGATCGTAAAGCGGTATTAGTTTTGAGGCTAACTCCATATTTGCTCTTTGCGCTCGGCACGTGACTGCGAACGTACCTAGGAGATCGCCTGTTGGGAAACCACGAAGCCGGAACCTACTGGTGCTGGCGGCGCAGGCTGGTGGCCGGGATGCCTAATGCTTCACGATATTTTGCCACGGTACGCCGGGCAACCTTGAGTCCTTTTGTTTCCAGCATGACTGAAAGTTTATTATCTGAAAGCGGTTTGGCCGGATCCTCTTCCTCAATCATATCGCGGATAATTTCTTTAACACTACGCGATGACAGTTCTTCGCCGTCATCAGACTGATAGCCGCCGGAGAAGAAAAACTTGAATTCAAACAGCCCATTCGGGGTTTTCAGATATTTGCTGGCACTTGCTCTGGAGATCGTTGTTTCGTGCAACCCCAGTTTATCGGCAACTTCCCGCATCGTCATTGGATGTAAATGTTCAACGCCCTGATGGAAAAAATCATATTGAGTATCCAGAATAACCTCGGCTATTCTTCTCAATGTACTCTGACGTTGTTCAAGACTACGCATCAGCATTTTGCCGCTGAGCAATTTTTCACGGATATAATCCCGGGTTTCCTTGGACGTATTGGGATTATCAAGCAGGTCAAGGTAAGTCTGGGAAATAGTCAGACGCGGGATATTGTCGTCCGGTGCGAGGATAAATTCACCTTCAGGCGATTTTTCTATTTCCAGGTCGGGGACAATAAATGCCGGTTGAGTTGCGGCAATAGCACTGCCGGGAAAGGGATTCAGGGTCTGCAACTGTTCCTGAAGCGCTGCGACATCATCTACACTGATGTTCATTTTTTTCGCAATCAGGGGTAATTTATTACGGCCAAGCTCATCAAGGTGATGTTCGACCAGTTCATAGAGTTTCGGATTTTTTCTTTTTTTGCGTCGGAGCTGAACCAAGAGATTTTCACTGATACTTCTGGCTCCGACGCCGGGTGGATCAAATGTATGAATAAGCTTGAAGGCCGCCTCGGTCTGTTGGAGTGAAACATTCAATGCTGATTCAATTTCGCTCATCTGACCTCTGAAATAACCGGTATCATCAATGTTCCCGATGATATATTCAATAATTTCACTGGCTTTACCGTCGATTTCTGATAAGCGGAGCTGTTCCAGTAAGTTTTCCTGAAGTGATGGTTGTTCAATTTGTGAATTAAACATAAAATCGCGGCGTTTTTCGGCGTCCGCGTCATAGCTGCCGGTAGCTGACGGTAGATAATCGTGCCAATTGTCACCAAGTTTTATCAGTTCTGCCAGCTCGCGGTCATCATCGCCGCTGGTAACCGGCTCCTGGTTTTCCGCCGCCTGTGCAGCATCGGTTATCGGATTACCAATCTGTTCTTCATTAAAACCCGGTTCCATCTCGATTACCGGATTGAGTTCAAGTTCCCGTAAGAGTTTTTCCTGGAGCTCCAATAACGGCGCGACCAGCATCTCGAGTGAGATAATCTGCTGTGGTGCCAGTATCTGTTCCTGCGAGAGCTTTAAATGTTGTCCTAAAAATAGTTCAGCCATAAAAATATCGGTTTCCAAAATTGATTTGTTTAAATACTATAATTTGAATATTGTATTTTTCCATGTAGATTGTTTAATTATACTAATTCTAATTAGAAAATGGGTCGGGGTAATGACGTATTGCCGGAATTCACAGCTAGTTAGTTGTAGTTAGTTGTATTTTTGACAGGATAACAGGATTGCACAGGATAAAAAAATCTTGTCCATCCTGTTATCCTGTCTGAAAAGTTCCGGCAAAGCCGGTTATGTTCAATTTTAAAGGATGAAAGCAGATTAATGAAAATAGGTGTGACAGCACTCGGCAGCGGCAGTCGGGGTAATGCTTTTGTGATTCATTACGGTGAAACCGGATTGATGATTGATGGTGGGTTCAGCAGCAAGGCCATGAAAGAACGTATGGCGACGGTCGGGATCGACCCCGGAATTATCAAGGCAATGTTACTGACTCATGAACATGATGACCATGCCAGAGGATGTCGGGTTTTCTGCGACGGTTATAATATCCCTTTGTGTACTACTTATCGCAGTGCAAAATACCTGGGTGAACGCAATAAAATCCCTGAACAGGTTTTGGAATTTATTCCAGGCAATCGTTTTCAGCTTGAAGGGTTCAGTATCAACCCATTTTCTGTCCGGCATGATGCCATTGAGCCGGTCGGCTTTGAGATTACGCACGGAGCGATAAAGATTGGGGTTGCGACTGATTTGGGCAGTATTGACCAACTGGCGACAATGCGGTTGCGTAATAGTAATATGCTGATATTGGAAAGTAATTATGATCTTAACATGTTGCGTGATTCATCCCGCCCATTGCATCTTAAGCGGCGAATTATGGGGCGTCATGGTCACCTGGATAATGTCGATGCGCTCAGTGCATTACCGGAGTTGGTGACGGCTAAAACTGAGGCTGTTTTTCTGGTTCATGTCAGTTCTGAGTGCAATAATCACAATCTTGTTAAAATCAAAGCCAAAGAGCAATTGCATAATATGGGTCGAGACGATATATTACTGGAAGTAATAGAACAATCAGAACCAAAGGGAATCGTTTATTTAACAGGTTGATTTTCGACCAGTAACAGAAACAGTATATTGTTTCGGCCAAGTGGCTTACGGATATGAATTAGTTTTATACCCTAGGCCGACAATAAAATTTTATGAATAGAGCAGAAAAAAACCACAGTACCGATATTGAGCATGATAATTCCGGCAAATTAATGAAGATTTGCTGCCACAACTGCATGCAGAAACTTGATGTGTCATCGCTTGCACCGTTTGAACACATCGATTGCCCGAAATGCCATGGTGAGATTATTGTTCCGATGTGGTTTGAACATTATCTGTTTGAGGAACATATCGGGACGGGCAAGTTTGCCAACGTCTACCGAGCCCTGGATCTCACTCTGGATCGTGAAGTCGCAGTCAAGGTGCTTAAACCTGAACATCAGAAAAAGTATGGTGAACTGTTCCTGAATGCGGCCCGCAGAGCGGCCCGACTGAATCATTTTAGCATTACACCGATCTATTCATGCGGAGAATTTAAAAAACAGGCCTACTTTGTTTCGCAATATATTTCTGAAGGTACATTGGCTGATGTGCTAAAAAATGATGGCCCGATGCCGATTGAAAAAGCCCTGCCGTGGATGATTGAAATTACCGAAGGTCTTCACTATGCCAGCAAACAGGGCATGGTGCATCATGCGGTGACTCTTGAGCATATGCCGCTACTTGAAGAACGGGCAAAAATCAGTGATTTCAGCTCATCTTTTCTTGAAGGTGACTCAGCTGAACTCTCTTTGAATGCAGAGCATGAAGACAATTTAGACATTTTTAATTTAGGAGTGGCTTTTTATCAACTGTTGACTGGATCATCGCCAGCCGAAGGCGGAGCCGAAAATTATAATATTCCCGACAATATCCAATCATTGATTTTAAAAATGCTGACCGAAGGAGTTGTAAACCGAGTCAGTTATTCAGAAATAATCAAAGTGCTCAAAGGTGGGAAATTGACTGAAGCTGAAGCTGAAGCTCTGCCGGTAGCTGAACCCAGGAAAAAGTCTATCCTGAAAAAATGGGCTAAGCAGTTTATCGCGATTCAACTGTTGATTCTGATTATAATATTTGCGATTCTCTATACCAATAATAAAGCTGAAACTGTAAAATCTGATTATCTGCTGACAAACCATACCCCTGATGTGGTTCGAGCATTGAGCAATAACAGCCTGACGGCGGCAGCTAAACTGGCTGAAGCTGTTCTGGAGGATGTAAAATCTCCTCCAGTCGCTAAAAAGGCGGCTGCGGTTCTGATCGTCCTCGCTTATGGATTGAACAATGACCGTAGATTAAGTGAAAAATGTGACTATGCGGTGAAAATGCTTAAAATCGCCAATGTTTCCAAAGGTAAAGCAATCTATGCCCTGATTGAGTATCCGGCAAGTCTGAAAATGCCGCCGGAACAACTGTTGGAGCTTATGAATTATTCACCCAACAGTACTGCCCTGGCTCATTTTATGGTGGTAATGCGTTACCTTTACTATGGCTGTCCACGGGATAAATTTCTTAAGGCTTTAGATGAACTTGAACAGGCGCTGGACAAAGCTGATCATGATTCATGGATTTATCAGGTGTTATATGAGCGTTCTATTCTTTATCGTGCATTGATTACCCAGGAGGCAATTATTCCAAACGCCAAACCTGATCCAGTGCTGAAATCATTTATCAAACAACTTAATAAAACAGAACAGAGCTTAGGCGTCTCGCCTGAGAAAAAAAAGTAGCTTAGGAGTCTCGATTGAAAAAAAGATCAGCAAAACAGCGTAACTATTATGATATGGTGGGCAGAGATTTCTACCCGCTTTAAAATAGGGATAAATCAGGCAAACGCCTGTCAAGAATAACAAATAGCTAGAGGTTCACATGAAAATTACCCGGAAATTTATGATTTATGTTATTTGTACCGGCATCGTTTTGTTTGCAATGGCAATGGTCTTTCTCTATAGCAGTTTGACGCATATTGAAGCACTGGAGCGGCTCATTGAAAAAAACTTTTCAGTAGAAGTGGAGTCCCATCAAGATGAGCTGGCAGTTCCCAAAGCTAAGGCTGAATACACGAATCAAAAATATCACGGAATTCTGGCACCGCTCTTTTTTCTGATTGCAACTGTCGGGCTGCTGATTATCGTCGTTCAGCTGATATATATATCCAAATGCATTGTGACGCCAATCAGCCAGGCTGCGGAATTTTCCTATAAACTGGCAAAGGGGCAGTTCCCGCCCCGGATGAATTTCAATCATCGGCAATGTGATGAAATTGTCAGTTTGATAAAATCACTTAACTTTATGCGGGATCGGATGCAGAGCTCCATCAGCAAATTGAAACTGAGTCATAAACGCGAAAAGGATACCCGCGAAGAGGTTGAAAAGGCCAACCGTCTTCAGAGTGATTTTCTGGCAAGTGTATCACCTGACCTGCGCAACCCGATGAACTCAATCAGAGGTTGGGCGCAGTTGCTGATGCAGGATATTGAGGTAGGCAAAGAGGATATTCATCTGACGAAAAGACTGCAAATGATTAATCACAGTATTGAGATGCTTGACAGTCAAGTTGCCGGATTACTGGATGTTTCCGACCTGCACTCAGATTATGACCTGCATAACCTGAGCAGTTTTAATCCGATGGAATTTATGAATGAGCTGGTTGACTATAACCTTATTCGTTTTCATGATCGTGATATCGCCATGGAAAATCATTTCTCATCCACAATCCCGGATAAGATTATGACCGACCGCGATCTGCTTTTTTCTGTTCTTGATGTTGTTGTCAGTGCGATTATCGATATTACGCGTGGGAAAATTAAAATCTCTTACGGCTGCTACGCGGATGATAATATTCTATCTTTCTGGCTGCGTCCGGAATTTGATAACAGTGAACTTAAGATGTTGGTTAAACAGTTCGAACAGTATTCCACCTATCCGGTAAATAAACTTCCCACCATCAAGGGGGCTTCTGTGCTCAATCTGCTGATTGCAGCCAGCCGGGCGAAAAAATTACATGGGGAATTGAAAATCGAGACGCATGACGATAAACATACTTTCAGAATTTGCTTTAATTCAACTGACATTGAAACGGATGAAATTCTCGGCAGAACTCCACTCTCCCATGCTGCCAGCAATGCCAAGAAGGACAGTTATGAATATGAGAATATTGAGGATATTGTGCTTGATAAATATTCACCGCCGTATGACTTAAATGTGCTTATTGCTGATCATGACCGGGATAACTGTCAGATTATTACACAATTCCTGGAGGATGCGGGATGCCGAACGGTCTCAATTAATAACAGTGACAGTTACCACAATGTCGCGGATGGCAATGATTATGATATCTCTATTTTAGGCCGGAGAATGGCTGAAGAACTTTCTATGACCGATGCCAAAGAGAGTTTGCTCAGTAAACCGATTATCGTTACGGCATCATATCTGAATGAAATTCAGCGTCGCAAGCTTATCGCTGTCGGGGTAAATCACTTTTTTGTCAAACCACTTGATTTTAATAAACTCAAATTGACAGTTGCCGCACTCGGTATCAGCGCAAAAGAGAGTTCAAAATCGTAATGAAGCTGCCTGTTGAAGCTGTGTTCCCGGATTTAATCACCCAATTGAAAATTGGCAATGCAGTGCTCTGCGCGCCTCCCGGAACCGGTAAAACAATCTCGACCCCGCTTGCACTGCTGAAAGCCGGAATCCCGGGTAAACGTAAAATCATCATGCTTGAACCACGCCGGCTTGCCGCAAAAGCCGCAGCCTCAATGATGGCACAATTGCTGAATGAGTCAGTGGGAAAAACAGTTGGCTACCGAATAAAACTTGATAGCCGAGTGAGTTCAGCTACCAGAATTGAAGTGGTTACCGAAGGTATCCTGACCCGTTACCTCCAAAGTGATCCAGCCGCTGAAGCTATTGGTCTGATTATTTTTGATGAACTGCATGAACGCAGCCTGCAATCAGACTTGGGTTTGGCTTTGGCGATTGATATCCAACAAGCCTGGCGCAGTGATCTGCGTATTCTCGCAATGTCGGCAACTATGGACAGTCAAGCCGTATCGACCTTGCTCGGACCTCATTGTGCCGTTATTTCATGTTCAGGTCGCCAGTTCCCGGTAAAAACCCGTTATATCAGACGTTCACTTAAAGCAGACATTCATGATATTCTTAAAACTGCCACTGGCATAATTATGGCTGAACTTGATACCGCTACTGGCAGCATGCTGGTGTTCCTGCCCGGTGTTGGTGAGATTAGACGACTTGAACAACTGTTAATTGACGCCGGAGCGCAACAACAGGCGGTAATTGCCCCGCTCTATGGCAATCTACCCGATAAACTCCAGCAACGCGCCATCGCACCACCGGCACCGGATGAACGGAAAGTTGTTATCGCTACCTCTATTGCTGAAACCAGTCTAACAATTCATGGTATAACTGCTGTGATCGATTGCGGATTGTCCAGAATATCACGTTTTGATCCGGGAACCGGCATGACTGCACTGACAACGGTAAAAGTTTCGCGGGCAGCAGCAGAACAACGTCGTGGGCGGGCTGGTCGCCTGGCACCCGGAGTCTGTATCAGACTGTGGACTGCGACAGAACATAATCGGTTGGAAACTTATGACAAACCGGAAATTCTTCAGGCTGAACTTGCGATGTTCAGACTTGAACTGGCCGGTTGGGGTGTACGGCGGTCAAATGCGTTGCAGTGGCTCAATTCGCCACCGGAAGTTTTTATGATTAAAGCTGAAAAATTGCTTAAACTGTTCGGGGCATTGAATCATGACGGAACAATCACGACTCATGGTAAATCAATGCTCAAGATTGGTCTACACCCACGGATTACCCACATGCTGTTAAGAGCACATGCTCTGAACCTGTTACCGTTGGCAACTGAACTTGCGGCCCTGCTCGCCGAGAAGGATATTTTTATCAGGGAAACCGGTAATGACAGTTATGATCTGCGTGATCGGGTTGCCGCACTGCGCTGCTCACCACACGCAGGGATTAGAAAATATAACCATCGACGAGCGCTCATGTTACGTGATCAGCTTCTGAAACGCTTTAAGGTTAAATTTCAACAGCAGGATCTCGATGCAACGGGATTGTTACTGGCCTTTGCCTATCCTGACCGTATCGGCCAGTTACGCGCCAATCAGCCTGGCAGCTATCGGTTGAGTAATGGACGCGGTGCGCGGTTTCCCAATGCAAATACCTTGGGAAAATCCCCGTTTATTGTTGCGGCAACTCTGGACGGTGCTGGCCGTAATGCAAAAATATTTTTCGCCGCGCCAATCAGCTCAGCCGATATTTTCACTCATTTCCCAGCCGGGATTAAAACTGCCGATGAGGTCGTCTGGAATGCTGAAAAACAATTGGTCGAGGCCAGCCGAATCACCCGAATGGAAGCATTGATCCTCAAAAAAATTAACCTAACCACTCCAGATAATGATAAACTACAACAAGCGCTGCTTGACGGGATCAGGTCGCTCGGGATAGCTATTCTACCGTGGAATAAAACAACGCGTGACTTGCAGGCCAGGGTTGAATTTATCCGCCACTGGCAGCCGAATGCTAATTGGCCCGACCTGTCGGAACAGACCCTGCTTGTCAATCTTGAACAGTGGCTGGGACCATTTATTGGTGGGTATTCAACTATTGCGGCATTAAAGCGGCTTAATCTGCCTGTTATTCTGAAAAGTATGTTGCCATATCCGCCGATAAACGACCTTGACCGTCTAGCACCAACTCATCTTACAGTGCCAACTGGGTCGCGGATCAAACTTGATTATCAGAGTGAAATGCCGCAGCCATTGCTTAAAGTCAGAATGCAGGAGATGTTCGGCGCGACCACAACGCCGACGCTCTGCGATGGGCAGGTGACGGTCAAACTTCATCTGCTTTCACCCGCGATGCGGACATTACAAATCACCTCTGATTTGAAAAGTTTCTGGCAAGGAGCTTATGAACATGTAAAAAAAGAGATGAAAGGCCGTTACCCAAAACACTTCTGGCCGGACGATCCACAAAATGCCCATCCAACCCGTGGCACAAAAAAATCCCTCCCCCGGGAACGCTGAGCTCCAGCTCAGCAAAAATATAGACAGGCATCCCGCCTGAGTATAAACAGACTCCGCCTGTTTAATTCAGCATCACGAAAATATTTCTGGCTGACACAGACAATAATCATTACTTCACGAATTCCAGGAAGAACTTCTCTTAAAAAACGTTTTCGCTACTTTGGCGATGCTCCAGACTTTCTATATTCAAACTTAAACTTTGACGTCGTTTGGGGCTCCGTCGACTTTTGATGTTCGAAATTTAAACCTCTATAAGGTTTATTTGATTCAACATTTTTATTCTGTTCGTCTAATGAAGAATCCTGCTGTGGTTCGACCGGCTTTGCAAATTTTGTTGGTGAACTTTCCGGCAGATCACCCTGATTAGTCTGTTCAATCTCATCCTGCATGATAATGTATAATTTCTCGACTTTAGCTCTTGCCCAAGGGGTACTGCGCAGAAATCTCAAGCTAGAAGTTACCGATGGCTTATAATTGAAACAACCGATCTCAATAATCAGCCCCAATTGTTCCCAGCCATAATATGCAACCAGACGCTCTACTAGCTGTTTCAGGTTAATACCATGCAACGGGTTATTGGGTTGTTCGTTACTCATAAAAATTGTACCTTAATTATTATATTGTATGGGATTGCTTTCACCTCAATTACTCTACCTGTCAAGGCTTAATTTATCAACTGTGGTTGTCGGGTTTTCTGTAAAAATTATACTATTAATTTGTCACTACTCACCTAGTTGCGCTCGCTCGTAGTTCCCACTTTAGTGGTTTTTTTTCGCACCTTTAGGTGCGTTTCAGCTCGCTACCTCGAGCGTAGCGACAGGTGAGCAAGGCGAACAACCGAAGCGAAGACACCGCCTAAAGGCGGAACTACAAACGGGATTATACCTGAGTAGTAACTTAATTTTTTTTTAATAGGCCGAGCTGGGCTCAGCGTTCCCAGGGTAGGTCAGCTGCTCACGCACTGACTTTTTTGCCGAGCTGGGGCTCAGCGTTCCCAGGGATGGGGAAAAAGATTAAACTGGCGATTTTAAGTGTTGCGGCTGGAGCTGGCCATGTTCGGGCTGCGCAGCCACTTGAACAATGTGTGGCAGACAATTATCTTGAGATCGAAGCGGTGCATCTCGATGTCATGAACTATGTGCCTAAACTGTTCCGCAAACTTTATGCTGAAGCAGATGTCAGAAAATGCTGCAAAAATCAGTACGCCAGATGCCGCCAAGCAAGTATTAAAAGAAAGTATTGATTGTAGTTGTTAATATAATTAAAACTTGACTATTGTCCCAGCCTTGACATTTTTTTCACAGTTGGTTTAAATCATTTTTGACTGTTTCCCAGTTATTCTGCCAAGTATTACTGCTCGAACACAATGGGAGACGAAGTAAATTTCTATTAGATTGAAAAAGTTAAAAGCGGGGGTTAAATTATCCTTTGTCACTAAATCATAAATAACAAATTGGAAATTATAATGTTACAGATAGCTATTCCCAATAAGGGATCACTTTCAGAGGGTACTGTTGAATTATTACGTGAAGCAGGTTATCGCTGCAAACGTTCCGGCCGCGAACTGATGATTACGGATAAAAAACATGAGATTGAGTTTATTTTTCTTCGGCCGCGTGATATTGCGGTTTATGTCAATAACGGCATCCTTGATCTGGGAATTACCGGTCGCGACCTGGTGTTTGACAGCCAGGCGGATGTCATTGAAACTCTGCCACTGAATTTCGGGAATTCAGCATTTTACTACGCGCTACCGAAGGGATCAGATAAATTACCGGATGACTTTGCCGGAATGACCATTGCCACTTCATATCCTAATATCGTCAAAGGTGATCTGAAAGCGAGAAATGTCGATGCTAAAGTTGTGAGACTTGACGGTGCGGTTGAGATTTCTATTCGCCTCGGTGTGGCCGATGTTATTGCCGATGTCGTAGAATCCGGCAGAACCCTGAAAGAAGCTGGACTGAAGGTGATCGGAGAGCCGATTCTGCAATCAGAAGCCGTTTTAATCGCCCATGACCAGGCAACTATTGAAAAAAATGAAGTTAAACAGCTGATACGTCGCATTCGCGGTATTCTGGTCGCTAAATCATACGCGATGATAGAATATGATATTCCGCGGGAGCATCTGGAACAGGGCTGCGCGATTACGCCGGGAATAGAATCTCCGACTATTGCTCCGCTGAACAACCCTGACTGGGTGGCGGTAAAATCAATGATTCTGCAAAAAGAGACCAATGCAATTATGGATGATCTGCATGATGCCGGTGCCCGCGGTATAATTGTTACCGATATTCGGACCTGCAGAATTTAATGCCCGACTAGGGACTTTACCGCTAATCAGATGGCACTCGAAAAAATCCAAGTTATTTTTTTGTGAGTACTTAGTTATGTAAAAAACAGGAAAAGTTTAGTTTATGGTAAATATTCTGACAAAGAAGCTTCAGACGTTAGCTTGTTTATGGCTCGTTCTGCTATCATTTTGTCTGTTTTATATACCCACTGCTTCAGCCGTGACGGAACTGAATCAACAGACAAAAATTGTTAGAATTGCACTTATCAGCTCCGATGACCGGGCAACTTCGATGCGCCGTTGGCGTGCTACGGCAAACTACCTCTCCGCAGCATTACCCGAATACAGTTTTGTCCTGATATATTATCCATACTCGGAATTCAACAAAGCTTCACGGATAAAACTCAGCGAAAACGATCTGTTCATTGTCAATCCGGTGGACTATTTTACTTTACGCAAACATAGCTCTTTCATTCCGCTGGCAACCATGAAAAAACAGCATGGTAATTATCTGCTGAATAGTTTAAGCGGGGCTGTTGTAACTCGCGCCGATTGTAAGGATATTAATAAATTCAGTGATCTCAAGGGGCGGCATGTCACGGCAGTCAGCCCGCAGAGCATGGGTGGCTGGATTGCTCAATGGCGAGAATATATACGGGCAGGCGTTAGACTTGCCCCAAAAGCAAGTCAAGTTACTTTTGTCGGTAGTGGCGAAAAAGTTCTTAAGTCTCTTGATTCAAGGGAGACAGATGTCGGGTTTGTCAAAAGCGGCTTGCTTGAAAGCATGGCAGTGAGCGGAAAAATAAAACTTGACAGCTATAAAGTATTACCACAGCGACTGGGCAGACAATCCTTCCCTATGCAACATTCAACCACAGTATATCCCGAGCAGCTTATTGCTCTTAATCCCAATAAAATTAGCGTTGCTATGGCGGAAAAAATGCTTGATTCGCTGTTAAAGCTGCAACCGACAGATTACGCTACAATTACCGGTGGCTACGGTGGTTGGTCTGTTCCACGCAGTTATCGGAGTGTTGAACAATGTCTGAAAGATGTCGGGATAATAAAAGATGCCAGACTTTATACTGTAACCGGTTTTATCTATGTATTCCGTTACCCCTTACTAATAATCGCCGCCGTGTTATTTGTCGCATTATTGAATTACTATCTCAAACTGCAACGCTTAAATCAAGGGATGAACCGTTACCTGAAACGTCAGGCGGAACTGATTAAAGAACAGCTGATGATCAAAACCGAGTTGGATTATGCTAAGGATGAAGAGAGTACGATTCTGGAAAACATCTCAGACGGGGTGATATATGTTGACCGAAAAATGCGGGTAGTATGGGTTAACGGGGTGGTCGCAAACTATCTGGATACGCAGCCCAATAACTTGTTGGGTAAAATCAGCCATGAGCTCTGGGACGCAGAAAATGACGCGAATGAGCCGTATGTCACGGAAACCGCAATCAGTACCCGCCGTCATGTTGATGCGATACTGCAACTTCGGGATGGACGGACTTTTGAAGTTGGAGCAGAGCCGGTGTTTGATAATAAAAATGAGATCAAAGGAGTAGTTGAAACCTTCAAAGATATCACTCAGCGCAATAAAACGGAAGAAGAACTGCGCGAAGGGCAACGGCTCTACGAATTAACCATGAATGCCATTAATGAAGGTCTGTATGACTATGACTGCAAAAATGATATTTTCACCTATAGCAGCACACTGGTTGAAATATTAGGCTACCAGCCTGATGAACTTTCCGAATCGTTTGCGGCATGGCGGAAACTTGTTCATCCTGATGAACAGAATAAATTAACCTGTTTCCAGGGCACTGGCCGTTTTTCATTTTCCGCCAGAATGAAACATAAAAATGATAATTGGATCTGGATGCTCTGCCGGGGGATGTGCGTCGAAATAGACCCTGGAGGCAAACCAATACGTATTGTCGGTACCATTACCAATATCCAGCAACGCAAAATTGCGGAAGAGATGCTTAAACGTGAAAAAGAACGCCTGGCATTAATTCTTAAATCATCCGGGCTTGGCTTCTGGACCTGGGATTTTGCTAATAAAACTATCGAACTGGATGACAACTGGATGAAGATGACTGGTTATGAGTTCAGCAGCAACAATATAGCAGATGATTTCTGGCGAAATAATATTCATGCCGATGATATTGATGGCTTCGATAACTGCATCAGCGAACTGCGCAAAGGCACTGGCAATGAGTATAACTACTCGTTCAGACTGCATCATAAATCCGGGCGTTGGATATGGCTGCACGGCGTTGGGAACGTAATTAAACGCGATCGTAACGGTATGCCGTTGATCATGGTTGGCATGCATCAGGACATCAGTGAACAGGTTCAGCGAGAACAGGCTATTGCTGTCGAGGTCAGAGAACGTAAAAAACCAACCCAGCGGGTCGTTTCACGCAATGCTGGCAGCATTCCGTTGCCTAAACCTGAAGTACCGAAAAAATATCACCCTTCAATTCCTGCTGATGCTGATATCAATAGCCCATTAGTGCTGCTGGTTGAAGACAATGATGTCAATTTGCTGCTGCTGAAAGCATTGCTGAAAAAACTCAATATCACCACTATTTCAGCTGAAAACGGAGTCGAGGCACTTGACGCGCTGGAAGCCGGAGAATTCAAATTTATCCTGATGGATTGCCAGATGCCGGTAATGGATGGTTATGAAGCGACCCGGCAAATCAGAAAAAGTCATGCATCATGGGCAGACATTCCTATAATCGCGATGACTGCCAATGCGATGGTCGGGGATGAGGAAAAATGTTTTGCGGCCGGGATGAATGACTATATATCCAAACCGGTTGATTTTGCTCTGCTTAAGAAAATCACCGGTAAATATTTATAATGGTGCGCGAGGAGGGACTCGAACCCTCACGTCGTAAGACACTGGAACCTAAATCCAGCGCGTCTGCCAATTTCGCCACCCGCGCGCTTACCATTTGGTAGAATTGAAAATAGATGCAAAAAGCTAATATTCAAATTCAACCCGGCAAAAAATGGGAATAAAGCTTAATTATTAGCAGATATGGTGGAATAAAAGCATTTTTTTAATCTAATAGGAAATTACTTCGTCTGTTACTACATTTTCGGGTAGGTATTTTTAGCACAACTAAATTCACCGCCTTAGGTGCTGAACTCCCGCATTGGTACATGTTCCTATGGAGTTTTTCTTGGCCTTTTTTATGGTTGAGTATTAGCTTCCACCGCTTGTCGCGCCGTAGCTTTTTAGCGAAGACGGATTAGCCTGCTATTGCGACAACCAGTTGTTCCAGGGCAATACGCGGTTCACTGCCGCCGGAAACCAATTTTCGATTGGTGTCGATTAGCACTCTTAATGCATTGCCCAGTTCACGATCTGTGAATTGCGTGGCATTTTCACACATTTTAAACGCTCTGAAGGGGTGCAGTTTCAACAGCGTATTATCCGGATATTGTTGTTTAATTTCGTCAGGGATTGAGTAGAAATATGATTTATTTGGTCGGGAAATATTAAGTTGAACCATAGCACTTTTGGTTTGGATCATTTCCTGAAAAACTCTGACCGCCTGTGACAGCAGCGCGAGTTCCAGACCGGAATTGCGTCCGGTAGCCCGCATCTGTTCAACCAGAATCGCAATCACCTCAAAAGCACTGGCCAGTTTGCGTTCAGTCAGACAGTTGGCGAATTCCCAGCTGAGGGCTTCCGGGGTGCGACTGGCAATTTTCTGGCAGACATCAAGCGTGATACCTTGATTATCATCGACAAAACAGATAATTTTATCCAATTCCATCTGGAGTCTGCCGCTGTCGCCACCGACAGTTTCAACGAGGAACTGCATTGCCCGGCGGTCAATTTGCTTTCCGGCTTTTCTGCAGATATCATCTATGCGCTGAAACTGGTTCTGAGTGAATTCTTTATCGGCGATGTCGGTTTTTTTAAAGAAAAAGAGTTCGCCGGTCTTTTTGCAGGCTTTGCTAAACGCCTTGCGCTGGTCAAGTTCCGGCCCGTCAATAATAAACACAATATCTTCAGGAATACCATTTTTGATAAACGCAGTGACTTTGTCCATTAACTCGGTGACCGCTACTCTCGCCTTGCCACCCAGGATCGATTTGAAATGAGTAAAATGTTTGAGCCAGATAAATTTTTGCGGACTAAGAAAGGGGGGCGTCGTTAATGCACTGAGCAACGATACCAGAATTTCATCCGGCTTCAGTTCGTCACTGTCACCAATGATAATTTCTAAATCTGGATTATTTTCCGGTTCATTGCCGCAAAGTTCCCGAATAAGGTCACGGGATTTTGCTTTGATCGCAAATTCATCATCGCCGCTAATTAAAAAAAGCCGATTGGCTGTACTGTTATTGCTCATTAAAAACCTGTTATAGTCTATTGCCCGGGCCACACCCGATTAGGCAGATATCGCTCTTTCAGCTCCGTAGGTGCGACTCAAGCCTTTTTATGTGAACTCCGACAAAAAGTGTTTGCTGCCGACCTTTTCGAGCAGCATCTAGTGCCTGAACAAAAATGCCGATTAATCCAAGCCGGGGATAAAGCTTTCAGTACCGGCAAATTCAGCGATAGCCTTGCTCAGCAGCTTGATTGCGTCTTCAACATCACGCAGGTCGCAAACTTCAACCTGAGTATGCATATAACGGTTCGGCACACTGATTAATGCTGTAGCAACACCACTTCTGGTCAACTGCATCGTTGCAGTATCAGTGCCGCCACTGGCACGATGGCCGGGGCTTTCCTGATATGTAATTTTATGCTTTTTAGCCACGGCACGTAAACGGCGTCCGAGAATCTCATTATTATCCGCACTGCGGTTGAGCTCCGGACCTTTGCCCATTTCAATATCACCGAGCTGTTTTTTCGGCATATCGGGCAGGTCAGTAGTAAAGCCGACATCAATAGCGAAGCCGACATCAGGGGCGATGCCGAAAGCACTGGTCGTAGCACCACGCAGCCCGAGTTCTTCCTGGACGGTGCCGACGCCGTAAACCGCGACATTCAGTTTTTTCTTGCTGAGTACTTTCAATACTTCCGCGACAACGAAGGCGCCGATTTTGTCATCCATTCCTTTGGATTTAATCCGGTTCTTGCCGAGCCGGGAAAAGTTGCTTTTATAAGCAACCGGATCTCCAACTCTGACCAGAGCCTCAGCCTCTTCTTTCGATTCCGCGCCAATATCGATCCACATATCAGTAAGTTCAACCGCCTGGTCACGTTCTTTAGGTTTCAACATGTGAATCGGCTTTTTACCGATTACGCCAGGGATCTTACCGGATTCGGTCATAATTTCAATATCAGTTCCGGGAACCGTAAGTTTGTCGATACCGCCGTTTGCTCTGAAATAGATCAAGCCATCATCGGCGATATAGACGACCTGAAAGCCGATTTCATCATAATGCCCGGCCAGCATAACCTTGAATTCCGCACCGGGATTAAGTATCCCGACAGTATTACCCATAACATCGGTATAGAGTTCGTCACAGAACCCACCGAGATAGTCGCGATAAACCGCTGCGGTCTCTTCTTCAAAACCTGACGGACCTGAACAGTTCAGCAGTTGTTCGAGAAAAGCGAAACTTTTACCTTTAATCATTAATCAGCCTCAGGCGTTATTGATCGCGTCAAGCAGCGTCTGTTTATCTTTAACGCCAACAAACTGGTTGACAACTTCACCATCTTTCAAGATAAAGATCGCCGGAATACTTCTTACCGCGAATTTAACTGCGGTAGCCTGGGCTTTATCAACATCAACTTTTGCAATTACGGCTTTGTCGCCAACTTCGGCTGCCACTGCATCCAGAGTCGGAGCAAGCATTTTGCATGGACCACACCATTCAGCCCAAAAATCAATCAGGGCGACACCTGTTGAGGTTGCTTCTGCAAAATTACTGTCATCGAGATGTTTTACTTCACTCATTTTTCTTCTCCATTTTTTCAGGGGCGGATCCCTGACCGGTTAAATTATATATCCCATAAATCCTGCGGTGACACCACCTGTCAGGAATTGTAAATGCCTCTTAGAATAATATTTTATATTATGCCAAAATCAACCGTTATCTCAAACTATTTTAGAAAAAAATAAGATGTTGTAGTATTTTAGTAGGCTGGAAGCTCCTGTAAGACACGTTCAAATGCATGTGGTGCTGGCACACGTAATGAAAGACCGCCTGAAAGAACTGTCATGCTGGGCATCCAAGCACAACGCATAAAAATCTGCCGTGGAGAGTTTTGAAATTGCCTCAGAAGTCAGCTGTTCAGATTTTATTGCCATGGCTTCGGCAAGTTTTTTGATGGTTGCTTGTTGCTGAGTTGATCCCGGTTTTTCAATTTGCGATAACGCTGCGGCACTGATTCCTGCGGTAGCGGCAACATCTTTCTGGCTCTTTTTCAAATAGAGCCGCCAAGCTTTGATAATATTATTGTATTAAAGTTCAAGTCCGATCACTTCATGCGGGAATGTAATATCATTACCCTGGCTGAATTTGAGTGGGGTTACAATAAGGGACGGTTATGCTACATCGTACCTAGACGGATGCCTGCTATTTCTGACATTTATGGCAGGTGAATGAACTGCGCCCGCCAATGATGCTTTTGATTATTTCTGTATTGCATTTGAGACATGGTTCTCCGGCTCGGCCGTATATTTTCAGTTCACGGACAAATTTACCTTCAGACCCGTCTATCTGACGGTAGTCAGAAAATGTCGTACCGCCGGCTTTAATAGATTGGCGGAGTACTTTTTTAACTTCCGCAACCAGTTTTTTACACTCATCTTCAGTCAATGAGCTGCCCAGCCGATCCGGTCTGATGCCGGCGGCAAACATTGCTTCGGCAACATAAATATTCCCTACCCCGACGACAATACTATTATTCATCAACAGATTTTTAACCGCGCCACGCCGCTTGGCGGTTTGGGTTTTGAAATAATGTCCGGTAAACTTGGGAGAAAGTGGTTCGACGCCTAAATCATGCAAAAATGGTGGTTGCGCTCCAGCAGTCGGCAAGCTGCAGGTTTTGATAAATCCAAACCGGCGTGGACAGTCAAAACGCATCGTTTGTCCATTGCTTAGATAAAAGAGGACATGTTCATGTTTTTTCCGTGCCTCATTTTGAGGAACAATACGAATAGAGCCTGACATGCCCAAATGAATAACCACGGCATGAAGATTGGCCAGTTCAATGATAATATACCTGGCCCGCCGTCTGACGGTAACGATTTTTGAGTTCAACAATTCCGGTTCTTTATGCAAAGTTAACGGATAACGGATCACATCGATAAATGTCTCTATCTTGGTGAAATTTTCACCAGTCATTTCACGCTCCAGCGCATTAACAATAGTTTCTACTTCCGGTAGTTCCGGCATAATATTTTTCCTAGGGTTAACTATTGTTCCGCCTGGCATAATTCTGTGTAGAATATAGGTTTGCTGTAAAGTTTCAATATATGATTGTGCCTTGAATTTTATAATTCAAATATTTTATTAAGCTGATCATAAACTCACCATTTTATTTTATGATTTATCTGTTAGTATAACAGTATCGTATCATCTTGTCAAATGATTTGACAAGATGCAGGTTTGTGTTGAGTCCATTCTAGGCACTTGGCGCCTGACATGTACAAAACTTTCGACATAATTCATGCCGATTTAAAGTTCTATTATAATCTAATCGTAAATTAAGTCGTACGCCAAAGCGAAAAAGAATTTTCGCACTCCAAAATGACGTGCCCAACGAATTAAGCTTTTTGGAGTGCGGTGATTCTTCACCGCTTTTAACGTCGACTATAGCAGAACTGACATTATCAGCTCTTCAAAAGTGACTTTTTTATTGCATATATAAGGATGCCTTTGTTGCCGGGCGTAGTCCCGGGAAAAACGTAGAATCTTCAATGCAAAGCCAAGGCTGTTCAATGCTAAATCTATAATTCCTTTAATATTTTTATTTAAAATTTCTTACAGTTTTTAGTTTTATAATCCCATAGGGATGGTTTAACCGTAGCCACGGTGCGTAAGCCCGTGGCTACTTTTGCCTTATCCCTATGGGATTTTTCTTACAATTACACCTCAAATTTATCTAGCATTGAACCACTTCACTGCATAAATTTGCAGGGGGAGTAGAAGATATTAAACTACCGCAAACTATTGACCTGTAAATTTGGTTCTGAATTCGGCAAAAGTGCCATTTTCAATTGCAGCTCTGATTGAACGCATCAAGTTAATATAATAGTGCAGATTGTGAATAGTCAGTAATCTGATGCCAAGAATTTCACCGACATTGAGTAGATGGCGAATATAGGCTCGGGAAAATTTACTACAGGCATAACAGCTACATTCACTATCAATGGGTGAAAAATCGCTGGAAAAGCGACCGGCTTTGATTGGCAGTGTTGTGCCATCGCTCATAAAGGCACTGCCATGACGTGCCAGGCGAGTTGGAATAACACAGTCAAACATATCAATACCACGGGCTACGGCTTCGACTAACTGTTTCGGCGTGCCGACCCCCATCAAATAACGTGGTTTGTCTTGTGGTAGATGCGGTTCAACCCAGTCGATGCACTCAAACATATTAGCTTCAGGTTCACCAACACTCAAACCACCAATCGCATAACCGTCAAAATCTAACGCCACCAGCTCTTTAGCTGAACGTTCCCGCAGATCCTGGTACATTGAACCTTGGACGATGCCAAAAAGTTGTTGTCCCGGGTTCAACGTCTGATCACGGGAAACACTTTCCCAGCGCGTAGTCAGTTCCAAAGATTTTTCTGCATCTTTATATTCACATGGATATGGGGTACATTCATCAAAAGCCATTACGATATCAGAACCCAGGACCCGTTGAATATGCATCGACTCTTTCGGACCGAGGAAAAACCGTGAGCCATCGATATGAGAGGCAAAACGTACCCCGTCTTTTTCAATTTTCCGCAACGAAGCAAGGCTGAAGACCTGAAAGCCACCGCTGTCGGTCAGAATAGGCCGATCCCAGCCGCTGAATTTATGCAGACCGCCGGCCCCACCGATAATATCCAAGCCCGGCTTTAAAAAAAGGTGATAGGTATTGCCGAGAA
>JAKIUY010000199.1 GCA_021647315.1 Victivallaceae bacterium | reverse complement strand
GAACCTCTCTTGATTTTATATCAAAAAGCGCAATAAAAAAGGGGGAAGACGGTTTTTCTCTGTTTTTTATTGATTTTAAGTAAGAAAATAGGTCTGTAACCATAGGTAAGGGTTGACAGTACCATAGAGGCAAAAGAGAGGGAAAAATGAAAAAGTATTTTGCAGTTGTTGGATTTTTTGCAGTTATTGGAACCGCGCTTCTTATGCCAATGATTCTTACTGCGTCAGCTAATAACACATCGGCCTCGGCAAACTGGATAAAAGATCCGGGCTTTGAAAATAATACTCTTGGATACTGGTCCGTCAATAATTGGGCAAAGAATAAAATTGACTGCGGGCTTGATACAAAAAAAACTCATTCAGGGCAATTTTGTATGCGTCTCTCAATGACTAAAGTCACCGGCAGAGCAGCTAGTCTGCAGTTTGTATCCAAAGCGTTGCCTGTTAAATCCCAAATGGCTATTCAGCTAAAGTTCTGGATACGGGGTATTCCCAATGCCGGTTCTGTTCTGTTTCAGCTCAGAAAAAGGGATGCTCCATATACAAGCTATTGGTCAGCATCGATCATGCCGTCCTCGGAGTGGAATGAATATATTTTTAACATCATCTGTCCGGAAAAGATTGATACAGAAACAACGGCTCTGTTTATCACCCTGAAGAGCGTAAATACGATATGGTTAGACGATGTTAGTATTAAAGTTTTACCGGCGAAAGATGGCGGTAAACCCATAGAGGGCAACCTAGTTAAAAACGGTTCTTTTGAAGTCGGCAGGACTCATTGGTATGGTCGCTATAGGGAGCGTGGAGGTTATGCTTTCAGTGATATTGCTTTCGAAAATAACATTAATGCTGACATCACACCAGTAATTGACTTAAAAGCACCTCATGGGAAAAGGGCACTTCACTTGAAGGTCTATAAGCATTGCTCTTTTATGCTGATATCTTCGTATTTCAATATGCGTTACGGGTACCCGTCTGTACTTACTTTTTATACCAGAATGTCAGCAGCGAACAAGAGGATTATTGTCTCAATAGATGGGGGTAAAGTACCAAATACCGTAAAGATTATAAAAAAAACAATTAAATCAAACAGCACCGGTTGGGAAAAACACAGTATTTCTTTTACTCCCGAAGCCGCTCCAGGGAAGGTTTATATTGTTAAATTTGAAACGACAACCCCGGGTGAATATTGGCTTGATGGTATAACAATCAACGAGGGAATAAAACCCATTTCATGCAGTCCTAATCCGGCAAATATAGGCTGGGTGTCTGTAGATAAAAAACATCCGGCTAATATTTATTATAAAAATGATCCGGTAAAAATTAAAATTATCGCTGAGGTGGAAAAAGACATAAAGTCGGCAAAGGTCTTTTGCCGTGTAATTGACGCGTGGGGAAAAACGATCAAAAAAGATGGGTTTACTGTCACCATTGGTGCAAACAATACCGGTGAAAAAATAATTGTTTTCCCGTCAGGGTTATATGGTGGTTTTCTCGTGGAACTTTATTATGATACATTTACTCCTGAAAAAACACCTGATTGCGATTTTTTTTATAACGTGGTGCCAAAACTTAAAGAACCTGGAAAGGTTAATGATTCTTTTTTTGGCGGGCATGTTTATCTCACTCCCTATAACCTTCATATTGCAAAAATGGCAGGTATGCGTTGGGTTAGACTGCATCCACCTCTAACAACAAAATGGATCGTAACGGAACCGAAACAGAAAAAATTTAATTATATAAAGACAGGTGTCGCACGTGCTCACAATATGGGCTTTAAAATACTCGGAAGTCTTAATACAGTTCCCTCTTTTTACGCGGATATGGATCCGGGTAAAAAATCAACGGTATGGAGAAGTTATCCGCCAAAGGACTGGAGCAAATGGAAGGAGTATGTAAAGCGGACTATTACTGAATACAAAGATTATATCAATGCATGGGAAATATGGAATGAGCCGGACAGTGGTTTTCTCCAACTGCGTAAAGGAGTTAAAAGAGAAGATGTATGTATGGATATGGCAAAATATACATTAGAAGTGGTGAAAGAAAATAATTTTAACGTTACACTCGTAGGATATGGCATGTCAAATTTTAAGCGACCGGTTACAGCCTGGCTTCTTGAAAATAATGTCGGACAGTATTTGGACGCTTTTTCTGCACATATGTACGGAGGGGAATTTTCCCCTGATGAATATCCGGGTAATCCAACCATGGTAGAGTTCAGTCGACAGGTCGGGACGTATAAAAGCCGTAGCGGTAAGCCTCTGGGATACTGGATGACTGAAGGAGGTATTTTTATCAGTGGCGGGAAAAGCTATCGTCGTTCAGCAAAAAAACCGGCTTCATCCAGCTATACTCTTCTCACCGCATGTCACTCACTGGTCCGGACAATGGTAAGCCTGAAAGCATGCGGCACTGCAAAACATTTTTATTATCAAATGTTTACGCATCAAGCAGGGTCTCGTTTGGATCGGGACGAGTGCATGGGAATAATGAACGCTGACGGTACTCCGCAAGCTGCCCTAGCTGCTCATGCGGTCTGTGTCAGCATCCTTGAAGGTGCCAAGCCTCTCGGTCTAGAAATAAAAAAAGCGGGGAAAGCAAAAATCAGAATCGGCAGGTTTATGAAAAATGGAAAAAAAATAACCGTAGTATGGTCGAGAATCCCTTCGACATTCGCAGCCGCTGGAATAGAGCTAGAAAATCGCCTGACATATAATATGATGGGAAACAGCATAGCGGTGAATTCCGACACCGAAATTAAATTAGATCCGATTTATATTATAGAAAAATAGGCTATTTATATAACAATGATAACTACGTGGGGTTCCTACTATAAATATTAGAAATATTTACCTTTCTAAATGGAATTGACCTCATAATAACAGACAGTAAAAAGGTTTAACATATAATGAATAAGTTTGATGACAATCGTGACTGGTTTTTTAAGAAACGTTTTGGAATGTTTATCCACTGGGGAATTTATGCTGTCAATGCTTACCATGAGCAGGAACAATTTCGCTTAAATCTCTCACGAGCGAATTACACCCCCTTGATGAATAAGTTCAACCCGCAACATTTTGATCCGGATGTCTGGCTGGATATTATGGAAGATGCAGGCATGGAGTATCTTACCTTTACAACTAAGCACATTGATGGATTTTGTATGTGGGATACTGAATTCTCGGACTATAATATTATGCACACACCTTATGGTAAAGATGTGTTGGCTATACTGGCAGAGGCATGTCATCGCCGTGGCATTCCACTTTGTCTCTATTACTCTATTCCTGATATGAACCATCCTTGCTACCCAAATCAAGGGCGGGCATATGAATTAGCAGCCCCGGATGCAGGCGATACTCCTGATCTGGAAATGTATATTGATTACGTAAAAAAACAGGTCCGGGAACTGTGTACTAAATACGGTAAAATTCATGGTTTCTGGTGGGATGGCAATGTCCTTGAATACAACGACCCTTCGGTCAATGAAATTATTCGCAAACTTCAGCCTGCTGCTGTTATTAACAATCGCGGTTTTGACAAGGGGTTTTTCGCTACTCCAGAGCGTGACTGGGATGAATTGATAGACTCGACGCAATTTTTTACTACTCCTGTAGAAGCATGTGAATCCGTGGGCTATCAAAGTTGGGGATATCGGACTAATGAAGATTACCATACAGATATATATCTTATCAATAGTATTGATAAAGTAATGACTAAAGGTGGTAATTATTTACTCAATGTCGGACCAGATGCGATGGGACGTATACCATCAGAATCAAGTCGCATACTCAAACGTATTGGTAATTGGTATCATAGTGTTAGAGAATCGTTTGCTGATACGGAGCTATGCTCAGAGACCTTTGAAAATAAAAAATTTATCGTTACTCAGACAGGCAATACTTTATATATACATCTTTCTAAGGTTCCATCTCACTCAAGTATATCCCTGAAGCCATTGAACCGCCTACCTGCGGAAGCAACTTTGTTGAACAATGGACAAAAGATAAAAGCAGTTCTTGATATCCCGCCAAGAGAACACAAAGACAAGGAGCAATACTTGCGGCTGCAGGAGTTGCCATTGAATGAATTTTCTAATGAAACTCTCGTTATTAAGCTTAAATTTGATCACACCTGTCCTAACAATTATAAAAACTACCTGATTTAACAATTTTTTCCATTCAAGTCATTCAATTTTGTTCAATTTTGTTCAATTTCTCAAAAGTACCCCCCTGTTTTAAACTATGCTG
>JAKIUY010000198.1 GCA_021647315.1 Victivallaceae bacterium | reverse complement strand
GGGAACCTCTCTTGATTTTATATCAAAAAGCGCAATAAAAAAGGGGGAAGACGGTTTTTCTCTGTTTTTTATTGATTTTAAGTAAGAAAATAGGTCTGTAACCATAGGTAAGGGTTGACAGTACCGTTGAAAGATTAAGGATATCATTCATGATTACACCGCCGGAAGCACTTTGAAAGAAGTTCAGTGTTTTATTGACAGCAAGCAGGCTGCCCAACTGTTTTGGGCAGCCTGGGTATAGATCTTTTAATTCGTCGAGATAGAAATATTATCGACCCAGATAATATCATTCGGGTCAGTGGCGCCATAACGATTATAGAGGATAGGTCTAATAGCGACAATAGCCGGATTGTCGGGAATAGTAAACACCGCTTCATATTGCCGGTATGTCCCGGCTATAGGGGTATAGTATTGAGCGGTGGCATAACCCAGACTCTGCCCGGCGGCATCGTAATAATAGTAATTTATTTGCAACTCGGCTCCGCTTTCACCTTTGGCATAATAACTGACCTTCATCTGAGCATTGGCTGTGGCGGCGACATCCTGAATACCGAGTACTGAATATTGCCCGCCTTGAAGCTTCAGGCAACCGCTACCACTCAGGCCTGCCGTATTTTCCCATGTCGCCTTGCCGGAAAGCAGATACCAGTTATCGGAGCCGGCATTAAAATCGTTATTTACCAACAAATTCGGACTGCCGAACTTGATAACCATATCATCGACCCAGATAATATCATTCGGATCTGTGTCACCATAACTGTTATAGAGAATAGGCCTGATAAAGACAATGTCAGGATTGTTAGGAATAGTGAAAGTATTCTCATATTGCTGATAGGTGGCTGATGGGACTATATCCACTTGCGCGCTGGAGTAACCCAGCCCTTGCCCGGCCGCATCGTAATAGTAATAATTCATCTTAAACCGTGCTCCGCTTTCACCCTTAGCATAATAGCTGATATTCATTAGAGCATTCGGTTCCACATGGAGATCATAAGTGCCGAGCATTGAATAATTACCGCCTTGAAGTTTAAGGCAACCACTATCGTCTATTCCGCCTGTAGTCTCCAATGTGGCTTTACCCGTGAGCAGATACCAACCAGCACTGTCGCTGTTGAAATCACCGTTATCCAGCAGATTGGTAATGGTATAATTAAAAATCTGATGCTGTCCGGCAGTGACGATTGCTGATGAAGCGGGCAGATTCCATTTATCAGGATAGGTTGCCTGCGCATCGCTATTGCCCAGGTTACTGACTAATATCATAATTTTATTGATATTCCGAATTCCTGACCACTCCAATCCGCCAGTCTTGTCGGTTGATAAGTTGATAACGGACTTAACACCGTCAGCGGCGAATATTTCTTCCAGATCACGCCAGGCATCAATCACATCCCGCATATAATCGTCTTCATCAATATAGTTTGAATTCCAACTGATTAAGCCATAGTAACCATCAGCGCCACGCAGCCGCATGTGCTGCAATAATCCACGGCAGTCAGTTCTGGTCGGTTCCGGCGCATCATAACCGGTCCACGGCACAAAACCGCCGATCCACGGAATAAGTTGGTGACCTGCCGGTAAAGCACGTTTGGCAGTACTGTAACGTTCCAGTGGGGCCCAGAACAGGGCAGAACGTTTATTAGGTGAAATATTTGCTCCCCAGATGCCTGAATTGGCATGAACTTCAAAATATTCATAAGGGTAACATGCCGGCATAGCGACATCCATGCCACTGCTCAGATAATCGTTACTTTGTGTGGTTCTGTCAGTTCCTGACGGCCATTGGTAGGCCAGGTCGCTGTTCCCGGGGAACCATTGATAATTGCCGATGAAAGCATCACGGCAATTGACATTTGCACTGTTACGTACCTGATCCACCATTTCAAGAATTTCGGCTTTATTAGTCTCATGACTACCAAGCTCAAAGTCAGCAAAGACATAGTCAAGGCGCTGAACATATCCCATGACGGTATCCAGAGCCATATTGTCTTTGGTGCCAGTAATCGGTGCAGTATCGTTGTGCAGCATCAGTCCCATCAGATAGCCATTATTGTACAGGGCATTGTAAGTGTCAACGTTATATTGATGAGCGGCTGAATAATCGTGTCCGGCATGAGGCAGGTTATGGTAGTCACTATCTAAACTGACCCCGGGTGAAAGATGACGGACACCCCAGTAAAATGCTTTGTCCTGCGGACCGGACAGCCCCGTTGTTGTGGTTAGTAACCAGGCGGTAAGAGTTGCAGCTGTTAAAGCTGTGGCGCGTTGCAGATAGTAATTCAGTGCTCTCATGGTCAATCTCCTAAGTTTTTTAAGTTATACCCGTAATGGGTAGGTTTTAGTTCATTTTCCCGGCATTTTCAGCTTAAATATTAAGGATAAAAGTTAATATTTAAACCGTGCGCAGTATACATTCAATGTAAATGACTTGCTTTAAAACTTGTTCTTGACTATTATTGTGTCTGTTCGCCTCCTTATCGTTACCTATTAAACAGTTTAAGCTCAAATAGCTGAAACCCATCGGAAATAGAAATTGACACCTCATATTCGCCCCGCATCTAAATGAAGTATTACAGTAACTCTATTTAGGTGCGGGGCTCCCACTTTGAATGTGGAAGTGACGTCCCCGTCGCGAATGGGTTTGGTTTCAAACCTATTTCCTGCAAATCAGGATATCTGAATATATTATAACTTGATTATTAAACAATGCAAACTGTTTATAAATAAAATCACAGTTTATTTAGAAACAAAAGATAAACAAAATAATTCAAGATCCAGCTCTATACTTCGTAACGGGATGAATGGGATTACTTTTTTTGCAAGAATAGGTAAGCTCTGGAGCTCACGCTATCTGCCTGACGAATATTAGTCCAGTTGACCGGTGATTAAGCCTAATGGCAGCGGTGCCGGGCGTTCGCAACTGCTTTCTAATTCAATGTGCCGACCGCTGATGCTGGACTTTTCAAAACTTTCCATTACTTCCAACACGTGACAGGCAAGGTCGCCTGAACAACGATAATCGCGTCCATCAAGAATAGCCTGAGCCATATCAGCGACACCGATACTGCGCATATTATCGGTATAGATATGGGCGACAGGACAATCACTCCATTCTACCGGTTTTCTGCCGCCTGCGGCTAATTTAACTGGGCCGCCGAAGGTATTCGGATCCGGCACTTTCAGTGAACCTTGAGTTCCGTAGATTTCAATGGGTGAATGATCCTGTTTCCAGACATCGAAACTGGCAATCATATTGATCACTGCACCACTATGGAATTCCATTACTCCAGAGAGGTTGGTTGGAACTTCGACCGGAAGCTTTTCGCCAGGCACGTGAGCCTGAAGCCCGGCAATACGTTCTTCAAATGCTTTGGAGGTGATCGCTGAAACACGTTTGACCGGGCCCAGCAGATTGACTAATGCGGTAATATAGTATGGACCTAAGTCAAACATCGGGCCGCCGCCCTGTTCATAGAAAAATTTCGGAGCGGCATGATAATATCTTTCCGGTCCGCAATTCATGACAATCGCGGTCCCACTGGTTGGTCGGCCGATCCAGCCGTCATCAATCAGTTTACGACAGGTCTGCTGGCCGCCACCGAGAAAAGTATCCGGCGCACAACCGACTTTCAGTCCTTTGGCTTTTGCGGTATCAATAATCTCTTTACTATCCGCATAGCTCAGCGTGAACGGTTTTTCCGAGTAGGTATGTTTACCATTTTCGAGTGCCTGCATCGCAATGGCATGATGGGCTTTCGGTACTGTCAAGTTTAGAATGATGTCAACTGCCGGATCAGCCATCATTTCAGCCACAGTGACTGCTTTGATGCCGTACGCTTCAGCTTTTTCTTTTGCAACTTCATGGTTAAGATCGGCGCATGATACCACATTTATGACATTGAAAGTTTTGGCGGCGTCAAAGTATGCTGCACTTATTTGACCACAGCCGATAACACCGATATTTACCTGGGTTTTATTACTCATAATTATATCTCTGTTTCATTTTTTATTTAAGTTTTCTGTTCGATGAAGCCGATGAAGCCGATGGAGCCTATGGGACTTATGTGAAACAACGCCCCAGTCTCTTTAAGACTGGTTTACACAGGCGGGACGCCTATGCTACTTTGTTGCACGTCAAGTAGGACGGAGGCTCACATTTCTTCTAACTCCCAGTCTCCGTCTCTAACTCCTAACTCCTAACTCCTAACTCCTAACTCCTAACTCCTAACTCCTAACTCCTAACTCCTAACTCCTAACTCCT
>JAKIUY010000197.1 GCA_021647315.1 Victivallaceae bacterium | reverse complement strand
AGCGAGCCTGCGAGCGGTTTATGCTGATTTTCCGCTTGAATTATGACTGCGAAATGATACTCAACATCATTTAAAAGACACCAGAAAAACTTTCATCTTTTTTCATGCCGCTTTTGACACTACCAATCACAATCAACCTGTCCCTTAGTGACGCATAATCGACTGACATATTACCCGACTGGGGGATTATCTTGGACTATTTAGTGTATATAGTTTGCATTAATGTGAAGCATGGATTATTTTTTACTTTAGAGGGAATCAGCTCCTTAATTTGATATTTTAATAAAACCGTTTCAATGGAGAATCTTTTCATGAATGCGTCGCGACTGAAATTACTGTTTTTTATGTTTATAGCTGTCATTTTTCTGGGTATGATTCCGGGATGTGCCTTATGGGGGGAAGAAGATGAGTCATTTGAACAGGCTGCCGATATAACTCAGGACGAGTTGTTTAAACGGATGATGGCGACCTCCGATCCTACCGGGCTTTATCGCAAAGCGCAAAGTTATATTCAGCGGCAGGAACAGGAACTTTCCAAATCGTCATCAAAGAAGAGCTATTTTATTATTGAAATAAGATTCAAACGCCCTGGTAAATTCAAGGTAACGACGTTGAAAGAGCGTAAGCCGATAAGTGCGTTGATTTTTAACGGCAATAAAGCGTGGCAGGTTAATTATCAGCGAGAAAAATATAAGGAACTTGAGGGATTGGCATTACAGCGGGCGAAACTGTTCTTTTCCATGAGTCAGCCCGGAAACCAGTATTCCACAATATTTCCTGAAATCAAACTTACCGAATGGATTAATGGTGCTGAACAATACTACAAGCTGGTCTGCGATGCGAAAATAAAAGGTATATCACCTATCACCATCTATGTCGGGAAAAATAATTTTCTTACCAAACGTCTGGTAACCAATCCTGAACTGGCAAACGGGGGGCGTGAACTCTATGTTTCTACTATGGAAAAATATGCGCTTTATGAAGGGGTAATGGTTGCATCGCTTTCAACGGTGAAATTCATGGGTATTGAAACCAAGTATCGGATGATTGACTATCAGCTTAATGTTGAACTCCACGACATTGAATTCCAACCACCAGTCTGGAAATGAGTATTTTTAAAGCTACTCTGGATGACATATCGTGCCTATTTCGGTGCTGTCGAGCACAGGGACATCTGAAAGGATCCGATACTTTCACAGGCGAGACGCCTATGCTACTTTTCCCATACTGATTGCATTTTTTTCACAGGCGAGACGCCTATGCTACTTTGCCTTGGTGATAGAGGATTGACTCGGCAACTATTATCAGCAAGGCGAATATTAAAAGGTAGTTGTGTAATGGAATGCCACTTTCAATCGGTTTGGCGGTTGATTTAAACTCTGAATTATTCAACAGCGAATCAGTCTGGCTTAACAGCGCAGTGGCATAGGTTTTGCTGCCTCGCGGCGTTTGACAACTGTAAAACCCGATGCGCTTCATGGTGGTCTCGGTTGAGGATAATAGCTGAGGAGTATCAGGACGCCCCGGTGACGAGAATGTAATTTTTTCTGGAGGTTGTTTTCCTGTTAGTGGAAGCTGTCCACCGGTAGGATAAACTGCGTGGTATTCACTGCTGCTACCGGTTAAATCAAAAATCATTGCATTGATCATTACCGGGAAATTGATATTCAGAAAGAAATTTGATTCCAGCGGGTCAAAGTTTATAATATAGGCAATTTGGCCGGCAAATGATGTTTTATAGATCAGTGGAATATTGTTTAAGGTTCGACATAAAACAATCGAACCGTCCGGTGGTGAAATCTTTTTTATGCCAGTAAATTCAAGACCGTCAATTTGACAGAATTTCATAGCTGGATGTTTGGGCATCACCGTCTGGCTCAGCCCCGTTTGGGTGGTAGGACTGGTTATATTCCAGAATGGTGATTTCCCTTCGGGCTTGAATATAATAAACTTGTTGGATGACGATTCTGGTGGAATATTGCCGGATGCCAGTACTGCCGCCGATGTGCTGTCGCTCAGTGCCAGAATATTGTTACCGCGGCTGAATGCTTCGACGAACATGGTAAAGAACGGCACTTCACGGTCTCCAGCGACCATTATTCGAACCGGCTTGATTTTGCTGATATAGCCCGGTGCAATATTATCTTTGGCGAGCGCATCTTTAAATTCAAGCTGGGCAAACCATTTACCGTCCGGTGCATTGTCAATCAGATAGGTTTCAGCTTTATTGATACCGGGGCTCAATTTTACCGGACAGACTTTTACGATATTATCCAAGGTTCCGTGACTGATAATGAGATCAGTTTCAACCGTTTTCCGGTATGAAGAACAGAGTTGAAAATAAATTCCAAGCCGTTCTTTTTTTCCAGGTAAACGCACTAAATCGAATGCGGTAATGCCGATGTTTTCAACGGGCTTGCCGACTTTCAGCAGTTCAATACCGGCAAGTTTTTTCACATTGCTGAAACAACCGTCTGAAAGCAGTACTGCACGGCTGTCAGTCAGGAAGTTCTGTCGATTGGCAAGAAATGCCAGCGCCGCAGAATTCAGCGGCATATCTGAAGCCATGATTTGTTCAAGACCCTCGTTAAGTTCTCTTATATTTGCGGTAGCATTTACTACTACCGAAAATTTATCGGCAACCGTTGCTAGGATAATCTGACGTGAGCCGTTGAGGTTGCGAATAACATTGGCTACCAGTTGTTTTGCTTGTTCTATCCTGCTGATGCCATGTTTTCTGGCGGCCATGCTGGCACTGTTGTCGATGACCAGCAACAGGTTTTGTTTTGAAGCCGAACTTAATAATATCGGGCGGGCCATTGCCATCACCACTGCGATTAATGTCAGCAGTATTAATAATAGACTGAGCCAATCGCGCAGTTTCCTGAATAATGCAGATGATTGTTTTTCTTCGACTATTTTATCCCAGAGAAACAGGGCAGGGGTAAAACGCTGTTCCGGTTTTATTTTCAGCAGATAGATCGTGGTCAGTGGAATTGCCAGTAATAAAAACCACAGATAACCCGGGGCGAGAAATGTCATGTGACCAAACCTCCCCGTAACAGAATATGACGGATTATTTCTTCGAATGGCACTTCGGTCGAGGCGGTTGCCAACCCAATACCCTGTTTGGCGCAGTTTTGTTGCAGTTCCCGGTTCCATTGTTCCATTGCCACGGCATAACGCGCCGCTTCACGCGGACCGACTGTGACCCGTTTAGTTGCCCCGGATTCGATACACTTGAATTCAATGTCGCCACGGATGATGCATTGTTGCTCGTCTGGATGTTGCAACTGAATACAGTAGACATCATGTCGGTTCCACATCAGATGATCCAACGTCCGGCTGTACCCGTCAGGGACAAAAAAATCTGAAATTACGACACATATTCCCGGGCGCCGGTGACGCATATAGAAGGTTTTAAGCGATTCACTGAAGTTGGTATCATGACCTTCGCATTCGACAGCTTCAAGAGTCTCCAGCATCGGAAAAATACGATTACGCCCATGGCTGGGTTTGACGATGGTCTTAAGCTGGTCAGAAATGCCATAAATAGTCAGGTGATCGAGATGATTGAGGGCGATATATGAGAGAGCAGCAGCGATTTTTTTTGCCTGAGGCAGTTTTTTGTTCATTGAAGGACTGATGTCGAGCAGAATAAATATTCTGATATCCTCTTCCAGTTCGAAGAGTTTGATTACCATATTTTCCAGACGGGCATAGATATTCCAGTCAATATTGCGGTAGTCATCACCGAAGCTGTATTCTGCATAATCAGCAAAAGTAGTGCCGCTGCCTTTTTTATTAGTTTTGCGATCGGCTTTAAGTTCGCCACCAAGCACCTTTTTAGAGAGTAACGCCAAGGTCTCAAGTTTTTTAATGAAACCCGGATTTGTAAGTGAACTGATACTCATTGTTTATATTTCCCTGTAGAATATGGTGGAATGACCTCTAACAATATAGGATAGCAAAAAGATAAAACAAGCATAAATGTGTTGTTTTATTTCAAATGTAAACGGAGTTTTTTTAAGACAGGATTAATAAATTGTACTCTAAAAAAAAATATTAAACGATATGCCTATGAAGTAATATTACACAGTAAATAGTAAATTTAAAGCGAGTTGAGCTTATCTCGTTTTTTAATCCCAGAGCAAAAGCATTGGGCTACAGTTTAATCACACATTCCGCACCTTTTTTGATGTATTTTTGGGTTAATTATTTATTGTTAAAAAACTGCTAAAATATTATTGAAATTTTACTTAAATCTAATTTAATTATGGTTTATTTTTATCTTGTAAAGGCA
>JAKIUY010000066.1 GCA_021647315.1 Victivallaceae bacterium | reverse complement strand
CATTTGAGTGTATTTTGTCCCATGGCGTTTTTTCCTTTTGTTTGGTTTTTGTCGAAACTTTAATAAAGGTTTAAACGCCAGCTTTTCAAGGCCATTTAGGCCTGCCGGACAAGTGCCCTAATCGTAACTGCATCGGCAACTGCGGCTATCCCTAAACGGGTGACCGCACATACATTCCGTCATAGTTTTGCCAGTCATCTATTGCAGGCCAATTATGATATTCGTACAATTCAGGAGTTACTGGGACATAGTGATGTCAAGACGACGATGATTTATACCCATACGGTAAAAAGCACCACAGCAAAGGAAGCAAAGAGTCCGTTGGATTTATAGGGTGTAAATACCTATTCGACGAATTCGTGATGCAGGGCTATCTGGGCATCGTTGAATTCCTGGCGTTGGATGATAAACTGAATGTTTACCTGACGCATACTCTGGCTGAGACTCAGGACATTGATGTTGGCTTTTGCCAGGGCATCGGCAGCACGTGAGAGGAAACCGGCTATTTTCATATTCGATCCAAGTACGGCAACGACGGCGACCTCTTTGACTGACACTTTTGCGCCTGGGAAGTCTTTTTTTATCATCCCGATACATTCATCCAGCTTTTTGCTTTTCTGCGGAATCAGGTGAGTGATAGTATTGGCGTTGGTGTTTTTTTCAATATAGCTGATGCCGCATTTTGTAAAACTGCGCAGCAGGCGGTAGTCATAACCGCTTTCGCCGACCATTTCCGGGTCGAAGACTTCAATGGCAACGACATCATCACGGCCGCAGATCATTTCTACCCGTGGTTCAGGTGAGACATAACTATGGCTGATCAATGTGCCGGGATGTTCTGGATCGAAGGCGTTTTTTACCCGGATGGAGATATTGGTCAATTCCATCTCTTTAGAGGCCTTTGAATGAATGGCCGGCATATCCATATCAGAGAGCTGATCGGCAATGTCAAAATTGGTATTGCCGATGGTTTTTACTTTATCCTCACCGATAAGTCTGGGATCACCAGTGCTGAGGTGGAACTCTTTGTGGATGATGCCTTCATGGGCTTTGGTGATAACCGCTATTTTACTGAAAGTAATTTCGCTATAGCCGCGGTCAAAACGGTTCATGATGCCTTCAGAACATTTCACATAGCCGGTGGCAATCGGCAGTTCACTGCTGAAATCAATGGTTTTAAAAGTGCGGTCAATCATCTCTTCCATCGGCAGTGAATGGGTTTCGCGCCAGCCGGTCATATCGGCAAAAACAGCATTGACGCCGTGTTGTTTAAGAATTTCGACTGAATTGAATGCACTGTGGGCTTCGCCGACCGCACTGAGGAATTCACGGCTGGCCGGAAGATATTCCTGCGGCTTGAAATGTCCGAATGAACGGAGCCGGATCAGATCCTGAAGACATTGGCGGACACCATCCATGCGTTCGTTGACAAAATCATCCGCGACCTGTTGATCAAGGCCGAGTTCGGTAAAGGTGCGGTTGCATTCAATCATTTTATTACGGGTAGTTTCAAGTGCTTCGAGCCATTTATCATCGCCTTGAGCGAAATAGCCGTAAATACCCGGTTCGCCGTTTTTCTTGTTTTCGAGCAGCAGGTCGGTAATACCGCCATAAGCTGAGACGACAAAAATACGGTTATACAGTTCTTTGCCCTGGCGTTTGGCGATAATGACATTATCCATAATTTCGCCGAAACGCGTCATAGACGTTCCGCCGATTTTTTCTACAGTATGTTTTTTCATAATATTCCTTTTTTTTAAGAAGCTAGGAGTTAGAAGCTGGAAGCTGGAAGCTGGAAAACTAGGAGCTCTTCTTTTTTAGTTTTTAATAATTTTTGATTTATACCTTTTGTTAAGGAGCTTGAAACTAGAAGCTTGTTTATTTGTTTGATGCTAGGATAGCAGAACGATAACCATTTAATAATCCTCCTACTTCCTCACTTAAATTCCATAATTTGTCCATTTCTATTTGTTTTATATAAGATAGATCACGAGCTAGAATTAGATAATAGCGGCATTCTTCCAAAGATCCTTCAGATATATTCAGAAACCTGGCTTTATCAAGTTTTGATACTTTACGAAAGCCTTCAGTTATATTTGCCGGGATAGAAACAGCAGCCCTGCGAAATTGTGAAGAGAGACCATATTGTTCATAAGCCGGAAATGATTTTACCTGTTGGTACGTTCCCATGACAAAAGCATGAGATCTTTGCCAAACAACCAAATCAGTAAAGTTTTTTGCTTTTTCCATCCTCTTATCATCCTTTTATTTTTTCTCTTCTAACTCCTAACTCCTAACTCCTAACTCCTAACTCCTAACTCCTAACTAGACGTCCTCAATTCTGAACATTTTGGCTTTATCACAGACAAAATCTAAAGCTTCAATTTTGCTGATTGCTTCTTTAATCAGTTTTTCTTTGGTGAGGTGAGTCAGAATTAACAGTGAAACACTGTCGCTTGATTGATCCTCTTTCTGGACAAAACTGGAGATACTGATATTCATGTCACCGAGAATATTAGCGATACCGGCGATAACGCCTGGAGTATCTTTGACCTGCAGACGCAGGTAGTAACGTGATTCGGTTTCATCCATCGTCAGGACGTTGCGGAATTGCGGGCCGGTACGGAAGGCCGGTACGCGGCGATGTGAACCGAATTTCAGGTTAAGTCCGACATCAACCAGGTCGGCGACTACGGCACTGGCGGTGGCATCACGCCCCGCACCGCGACCGTAGAGCAGAGATTCGCCGACGGTATCACCGATGACCATCACACCATTGAAGACACCTGAAATATCGGCTAACTGGGTGCCTAGCGGTACCAGGGCAGGGTGGACGCGGATCTGAACATCGTCATTTTCCTGTTTAATGATTGCCAGTAGTTTAATCCGGTAGCCCAGTTCTTTGGCAAAGTTAATGTCTGTCAGTGAAATACCGCGGATACCTTCGACGTAGATTGGCTCCATGCCGAACCAGTGACCGTAGGCCAGCGAGGCGAGGATTGCCGCTTTGTGGGCGGTGTCGTAACCGTCGATATCCAGTGATGGTTCAGCTTCAGCATAACCCAGATCCTGCGCGTCCTGAAGAATTGGATCGAAATCTACCGCTTCGTTTTCCATTCTGGTCAGAATATAGTTACATGTACCGTTCATAATACCGTACATTTTTTCGATGCGATTGCTGACAAAACCTTCGCGCAGGGCTTTGATTATCGGAATACCGCCGGCGACGCTGGCTTCGTAATAGATGTCGGCAGACGATTTTTCAGCGGCGGCAAAAAGTTCTTCACCGAATTCAGCGAGCAGGGCTTTGTTCGCGGTAACGACCGGCTTGCCGGCTTCGAGCGCCTGAATAATAAAATCTTTAGCGAAGGTGGTACCGCCAACCAGTTCGACAACAACATCAACTTCGTTGATCAGTTCAGTGGCATCGGTGGTCAGAATTTCTTTGGGTACTTCAACCCCGCGGTCGCTGACAATATCCAGGTCGGCAATTTTTGCCAATATTGGTTTTATCCCGGTACGTTTGGCGATAACATCACCGTTTTTTATCAGGTTGGCTGCGACACCGGCACCGACTGTGCCGAAACCGATTATGCCTATTTTTATCTCTTTCATATTTGATCCTTATGGTTATGGGCAAAAATGGATTTTGCCCCTACGTTTATTTATTAATCGTTGATTTTTCTACGGTTTTTAAAAAATTTGCTAATTGACGTTTGCCGGTGGTGGTCAGGATTGATTCGGGGTGGTACTGAATACCCTCGATCAACATCTCTTTATGTCTGATCCCCATGATTTCACCGTCATCCGAGGTGGCGGTGATTTCGAAACATTCCGGCAGGGTGGTTCTGTCCAGCACCAGCGAATGGTAACGGACCACTTTTAACGGCGATTTAAGATCCGCGAAAATTGATTTGCCGTCATGTTCGATCGGTGAGGTTTTGCCGTGCATAATATATTTAGCCTTGATTACATCAGCGCCGAAAGCCTGACCGATGGCCTGATGACCGAGACAGACCCCGAGCAACGGAATCTTGCCTGCGGCAGTTTTGATCAGTTCAACAATCATACCGGCATTTTCCGGTCTTCCCGGGCCTGGTGATATAACAATCATCGCCGGGTTTAGCTTCATCACTTCATCAACCGTTATTTTATCATTTCTTTTGACTATCACCTCTTCGCCGAGCATAAATAGATACTGCACCAGATTGTAGGTGAATGAGTCATAGTTGTCTATCATTAAAATCATTTTTATATATCCTTAAAGTTCGCCGCCCGGAGGTCGGCTCCCACATTGTAAAAATCAGACAAATGTCTGTTACAGCTCCAAGTTATTGGCTGCCAGTTGCAGTGCTTTGACCATACCAGCCGCTTTATGTTTAGTTTCTAAATATTCGGTTTCAGGGTCTGAATCATAGACAATTCCAGCACCAGCCTGAACGGCGATATTCTCACCGTTGATTTCCAGTGTTCGGATTGTAATCGCCATATCCATATTGCCGCTATAACTGATATAACCGACTGAACCGCCGTAGGCACCGCGAGATTGCGGTTCGAGTTCGTTGATGATTTCCATTGCCCGGATTTTCGGCGCGCCGGAGAGGGTGCCGGCCGGGAAGGTGGCTTTTAAGAGGTCAAAGGCATCAATTTCATCGCGTTTAATCGCTTCAACATTGGAGACCAGGTGCATGACATGTGAGTAACGCTCAATAGTCATAAAATCTTTGACTTTAACCGTTGCCGGTTTAGCGATACGTCCGACATCATTACGTCCGAGGTCAACTAACATCAGGTGTTCCGCCCGCTCTTTTTTGTCCTGCAACAGTTCATCCGCTAGGCGTTGATCTTCCTGTTCGTTTTTGCCACGGGGACGGGTGCCGGCTAGTGGACGCACTTCAGCTTTATCGCCCTGAAGTCTAACCAGAATTTCCGGTGAAGCTCCGACCAGCTGCATTTTGCCGAATTTCAGGTAAAATGTATAGGGTGATGGGTTGATCAGACGCAGGGCACGATAGAGTTGCAATGATGGAATCGGCAGGTCGGCAGAGAAACGCTGTGACAGTACAACCTGAATAACATCACCTGCAACGATATACTCTTTTGCTTTGCTGACCATTTCGACATATTCATCATGCGAAACATTTGAGTGCAGTTCAGGTTCCTTGATCTCAACTTTATCGGTGCGGGTTATTTTACTGTTTTTAAGCTTATCATCAATCGCATTAATGCTCTTGCATGCCGCATCATAAGCCTGTTGTGGTGAATCATAATCATCAAGTTTGGCGCAGACAACAATTTTCATGGTATGTTTAAGGTTATCAAAAATAATAACCTGATCGGTCAACATCAACATTGAAGTCGGAAATGGCAGTTTTGATTTTGGTTCAGGCAGACGTTCAAATTCATTGACTGTTTCATACCCCAGATAACCGATTGCACCGGCACATAACGGTGGCAGTTCAGGCAGATTGACCATTTTATACTTGTTCAATAACTGGCGCAGTGCCATCAATGGTCCATTACTGTTATCGAGTTCTTCACAGCTTCCTTGATTGTCGGTCAGGGTTGGGATGCCGTCCTTGACCTGAAACATGGCGTAGGGATTGATACCGATAAATGAGTAACGGCCCCAGCGTTCGCCACCTTCAACACTTTCCAGCAGAAAGATATTTTCTTCGTCATCAAACCGGCTGATGATTGATACCGGGGTATCCATGTCAGCCAGATACTCTTTGTAAACCGGAATCACATTGCCGTTTTCGGCCAGTTCCGTAAATCTATTATAATCAGGATAATGCATGATATTTCCTTCTATTTAGCTATTAGTTTTTATTATTTAAGAGCCACACGCAAAATGTTTAAATGCAAAAAAAAACGCGGACTGAAACTTTGGTTTCAATCCGCGGCTAAGTGTCGCTTACAACAGAGACAGCAACAACGCTACGGATTGATCCGCATAGTCATGGTACGCCAGGTTGTTGTGGTCTGTCTGTTCATTTGTCAATTCATCATTTTAGTTGTTTATATTAAATCTGAAACAGTAAGATAGAGCATTATTTTAATTTGGCAAGTAATAAAGCTGAAAAACTAAGATAAATTTGTAAAAATATTTTTTACAGAATGATTAACAGCAGACCTGAGCTGGGGAACTAGGCTGACCGTAGTGTCAGCATGAGCGTAGCGAATGGTAACTGTTTTTAACCACGAAAAGCACTAAGGACACGAAATTAAATTGTCATCTTATGGCAGGCCATAACCTAACCATTATTTTATTCGTGTAGATTAGTTAGATTCGTGGCTAAGCTTTTTCTTTTGTTTGTGCCTTTGGTGCTTTTTGTGGTTTGTCAGTTTTTTATTGTAGTTAAGATGTCATCGGTTATGGCATCAACTATTGCCTGGGTTAGCAGCGTCAGTTCTGCCGATTTTATGATATATGGTGGCATTAGGTAGATCAGCTTGCCGAATGGACGAATCCAAACGCCGCGATCGACAAAGAACTGCTGGATTTTTGCCATATTAACCGGTGATGTGGTTTCGACTACACCGATTGCACCAAGTACTCGGACGTCTGAGACTTGCGGCAAACTTCTGCATGGTTCAAGTTCGCGACGCAGTTGGGTCTCAATTGCACTGACCCTTTGTTCCCATGGCGATTCCAATAACAGTTCAATATTGGCGTTAGCGACTGCACATGCCAGTGGATTACCCATGAATGTCGGACCATGCATGAAGACCCCGGGTTCACCATTTGAGATGGCCGTCGCCACTTTTTCAGTGGTTAAGGTGGCGGCCAAGGTCATATAGCCCCCGGTTAATGCTTTTCCGAGACACATAATGTCTGGAGCAACTCCGGCATGTTCCGCGGCAAACATTTTGCCACTGCGCCCGAAACCGGTCGCTATTTCATCAAAAATCAGCAGAATATCCAATTCATTACAGAGTTGACGCATTTTTCTGAGATATTCGGGGTGATAAAAACGCATACCGCCAGCACCTTGAACGATTGGTTCGAGTATCACGGCGGCCAGTGAAGCATGGTTGTTGCGGATGATATTTTCGGCATCGGCAAAATATCTATCGTTCCATTCTGCATCGAATGGACATTGTGGTGCTTCGGTGAAAAGGTGTTTAGTCAGAACATCCTCGAATATATGATGCATGCCGTTTACTGGATCGCAGAGCGCCATGGCACCGATAGTATCACCATGATAACCGTTTCGCAACGCCAGCAACCGTTTTTTTTCTGGGCGTTTTTGGGCAGTCCAATATTGTAACGCCATTTTTACCGCGACTTCGACACTGACCGAACCTGAATCGGCAAGAAAAACTTTAGTCAACGGTTCAGGGGTCAGTTCTATCAATTTTTTCGCTAATACAACTGCCGGTTCGTGAGTCAGACCACCGAACATGATATGGGACATTTTTCCGGCCTGTTTATTGAGTGCCTCGTTCAGTTTTGGCTGGTTATAACCGTGAATAGCTGCCCACCACGAAGACATGCCGTCAATAAGTTCACGTCCATCGGTCAGTTTGATTGTAACCCCATGGGCTTCGGCGACCTGATAGGTTGGTAATGGCTTGGTCATTGAGGTGTAGGGATGCCACAGATGTTCACGGTCAAATTTTAGTATATTATTCATTATTAGCTAAACTTTTCCTGTTTTTTTGCACGGATAAATAGTACTCTAATTTACAGTTAAAAATCTTTCTCTTCAATCTCATATTTAAGAAAACAGAAAAACTTTAGTTTTGAAATTACCTCAAATAATTAAAATTATTGATTATTTTCACCATTCATAAGCAACAGTCCCCAGCTCATCAACTGTATGGTTCCAGCGTTTAAGGTATGTTGTTCCAGACAGAAACTCATCGCCAATGCGCTGCAGTTTGGCTGTTAAAGTTGCCTCAAGCCTGTCAATTAGCGGTCCATATTCCGGCTCATGGATTAAATTCTGCTGTTGAAACGGGTCAGTCTGATTATCATACAACAGCCAGGAGCCGGATAAACCTTTGACATAAGTATAACGGGCGGTTCGTAAACCACGGTATTCAAATCCTCCGAATTCAGATCGGTTCCAGCGCCCGAAAGGATGGGGACAGCTTAACAGGGCGGCACCTTTGCCCGGCATTTCGCTACCCAGAATATATCCACTGAAATCATGACCTTCTACTGAGTCAGGAATGGTGACTCCATTCATGCCTAGGAGAGTAGGCATGACATCTGGAGCATCGATGGGAGCATCAACCGTTTCAGACGTAAACTCTCCGGCAGGTTTCAGCAGAAATGGAACCCTGATAGATTCATCCCAGGGGCGTTGTTTTTTTTCTTCGCCCTGCGAGTAAAGCATGTCACCATGATCAGAGGTGAAGAGCAGTGTGGTATTGTCGTATATTTTACGCATTTTCAAGGCGTCGGTCAACAGCCCGAAACAGTAGTCAAGTGCTGAACAATGGGCATAGTATCCGGCTAATTCCTGACGGGCCATTTCAGCCAAATTATCGGGCACATTGGGACGCAGCAGAATGTTCTCCGGCTTGTAGAGCTGTTGAAAACGTTCCGGTGCTGTATTATAGGGAGCGTGCGGCGGTCCCCAGGACAGTAGCAGTAGAAACGGTTTTTGATCACCCTTTGCCTCAATGTAGCTGATCGCATCCTCAGTTTGAGCTAAGGCATCATAACCATTCCAATAACTTAATTGAGTTTCATCGCCGGCATAATATGACGAATGATTATAGGTATGAGTGCATTCAAGTACTTTCCAATAATCAAACCCCTGGCGTCGTTCGCGTGGGATATATCTTGACCGCCCATGACCATCGAGATGCCACTTACCAATATAGGCGGTATCATAACCGGCAGCGGTAAAGGTTTCAGCCATGGCAGGCGTATCTGAATTCAGGCAGACGTCATTGAGGAATGCTCCATGAGTAACGGGGTATTGGCCTTTCAGTAAACTGCCCCGATAAGGGGTGCATACCGGACAGCCCGAAACGGCATTGGTGAAATTTATACATTCTTCAGAAAAGGTATCAATGTTCGGCGTTGCCACGTTTTTATTGCCGGCATAGCCGAAGGCCTGTGCGCGCCATTGGTCTCCGAATACGATAATTACATTTGCTGGTTGACTTGACATAATATGGTCTTCCTTATTTATTGTTCAACCCCATTCGAGGTTGTGGTGTTATGTTGTGATTACACCGTAGGTTAAAACCTACGGCTATTGTTGTTTAACCTCTTTGAGGTCAGCTGTTTATTACCCCCGAATGGAAACTCCGACAAAAGTATCGTTTCCGTTCAGACATCGGTACCTGCTTTCGGTGCCACCCGATTAGGGTAGACTGTTGTTTGCATAATGAAATGTGCTGTTTGTTTATGGTTTTGTCAGAAGCGGGTAGTTTTTCAGTATGGAAAAATCTATATCTGGGGCTTGTGCCGGGTTTTTGATGAATGGGAGTTCTACCAGGGCAGGGGGGAAGTTGAACTTTTTCAGATATTCGATGAATAGTGTTTTTGAGTCTGCGGTTATCTGGGGATCAGCTGCTGGATGAAGATTGTATATTATGCCGATAACTGGGATGTTGCGTCTGGCTGCCACTTCCAGCGTTAATAGAGTATGATTGATACTGCCGAGACGCCCGGATGATACCACTATAGTAGGGTATCTGCGAGCTTCAAGCCAGTCTGCGGTAAGCAGATCGCGTTGCAGTGGAACATTCAGTCCGCCTGCCCCTTCGATTAAAACATACTCGAACTGTTCAGTCAGTTTGGCTGTCGCATTGTCAATGGTATTAATATCGACGGTGCTGTTTTCTAATGATGCCGCCAGATGTGGCGACGCTGGGAATTTGAATATCTGCGGGCTGGTGAGTCCGTTCAGGTCTTCCGGCAACAATGTACCATTGATAAAACTACGATGGGTAATAATATCTTCAGCGATGGGATCATGGCAGCCGGTTTGAATCAGTTTCTGGGTGATGGCATGTTCTCCGTTCTGTTTCAGATAACGCCAGAACATACCGGTGGCATAACTTTTACCTGAATCTGTATCAATTCCGGTTATAAAAATAGTTGACATATTTACTCTTCGATTAAGTTTATAAGTGTGCTATTTAGCTGTTTTACTTCGCTAATCAAAGGAATAACTGTCTCTTCATCAAAATCCGTAAATTCTGCATAATCTGTCTCTTGTCGCCAATCGAAAAGATGCGAGAATAGTTTGCCAAATTTCGTGCCAAGTTTTCCCGGTTTTATGTAATTCATAAATAATTGGGTTTTTACTCCATTATGGGTTTCTACTTTAATATTATTTTGTAGCAAAAGAGCACTTGCGATATAGTAGCTTGAATAGTAAAGCCTATTAATACAAGAATTCCATCGTTTATTGTTTGTGAGCAATAATGCATCTTCAAAAGATTCATTAGATTTATCAATTCTATAATTTATATAATCTTCTTTGGTGCCATGCATTATAAACGAATTCCTTCATGCTCTATATTTTTATATAGTGGAGTTACAGAATGTCTTGTTTGCCAATTGTTCTTTGAGTAGACAAAAGTTGAAATCGGTTCGCCAATTTCTAATTCAACGTCAAAAATTTCTTCCCTGTACGCTTTTTCCGTTAGTCTATCTACTGGCGACTTGTTTAGTAAGATCAAAATATCCCAGTCAGAATTTTTGTTTGCATCACCACGGGCGTGGGAGTCAAATAAGATAACTTCCGCATTTGGATTCTTGGTATGAATTTTGTTTTTTATCAATTCAATGATCTTATGTTCTTTTTTATTCATTAGGATATATTCCAATAAGAGCTTTATTCTTTAGCATTTAAGATAGTAGCAGGTTATGGAAAAATCAAGCGATTCCCGGTAAAAACAGGTTTGAGTTGATTCACGGCTCCCACATTATAAAAAACAGACTGATGTCTGCTCGCCACCCGGAGGTTGGCTCCCACGTTAAACTATCCCTAGCGTCGTTGAGCCATTACGGCTATTACAGCAGTTTGCTTAATTCTTTGCTTAGATTGTTTGCGTAAACCTGCATGCCTTGGTTGTTGGGGTGGATGTTGTCGACAAACAGAGTTGCATCTTCCGGGATTAGTTCAGAGCCTTCAATCAAGGTTACTGTTGGGAATTTAGCGGTGGTTTGGCGCAGGGCATCACGATAAGCTTCTATGTGCAGGCCTAAATCATTCGACGTGGAACGTTCCGGCCATGGAATCGTTGTAATCAGGGCAATTTTGCAATTGTCTCTTTTGGTCAGTTCTGCGAGCAATTCTACTGTTGATTGTTGAAATTCCTGAAGATTACGCGATGAGTTAAAATCATTGGTACCGAATGCGATCGTAATCAGATCACAATCAATTTCTTTGCCCAGCTGGCTCAATTCGCTGGCGAGAACCGCCCCGCCGACGGCGATGTTATGCTGGTTTAAATCAAGTTTCCGAGCGGTCAAGGTTGAGAAGGTGTGAATAGTGCCGGTTGCTGTCATACCCTGAGTAATAGAATCACCGATTAATAGCCAGGTTTTTGACTGTTCAGGGGCAGGTGATATGGTTGTTGCATCAACTAATTCCAGTTCAGCAATGGTAACTTCGCAGCAATGTGGGAGATGTAATTCAAACCGTTGTGTTTTGTTGCCAGGTGCAGTGAAACATATTTCAGCTTCAGCCTGAAATTCGTCAGGGCCGTCAGTTTGCAGTTGATCGTCAATGTAACAGTGAAGTTTAAAGAAGTTACGAACCGGCGTGCCGTATTTGATTTTTAATTTCAGTTGTTCAGCGTCAGAGTTGAAACATATCCTGACGCCTGCCATAGATTTGGCACGTGCCAGAGCAACTTCGGAGTATGAATAAAAGGTTTCAAGATCTGCCGTCATGCGTTTGAGGTAGAATTTACCATCATTGTCGGTTGCAACGCGAGCCACACCTCTGGTATATTGCTTAAAATCAGCTAAAGTAAAATGCATAGCGTCTCTCTTTCTCTTTATTCATTATTGTTCTCTTCCTTTTTCAGCCGTTCAGCATCTTGGCGGGCAAATTTTGTTACCTGTTCAAATTTCTTAACATTGTCTTCATCGGACTGCATCAGGGTATCGTGGGCTTCGACAACCGTTTCAGCGGTGTCCAGTTGTTGGTTATCGGCTTGTTCAATCTGAACAGGTTTAAGTTCGGTGTCCTGTTGTTTTTTACTTGAGAAAGCGAACAGTTTATCAATGCCAAGGGTGTGGAGCAGTTCGCGGTTCTGTTCTGATGCATTTAAAATTTCAATGGTGGTATTTATTTTTTTCAGTTTCAGAGCTAGCATGGTCAGGACGCCCATAAAGGTACTGTCCATGCCGAGACAATCGGCAAGGTTAATACTAAGTTTGGTTATGGGATGATGGTCGATATTTTTGGCAAATGTTCTCAGCGGGACCCCGTATTCAAAATTAGCGCGTCCAGAGACGGTAATTTCGTAACTGTTCTTATTGTGTGTGATTAATAGATTACCATTGTTCATAAATTTATTCCTCAATTAAAATTGCTTTAATTCGTCTAACGCCGCGACTGGAACTTTCCTCTTTCTTGATTTTAAAGCGACCAAGTTCGCCAGTATTGTCTGCATGTGGGCCGCCACAAATTTCTTTACTGAAATTGCCGATGGAGTATACTTTGACTTTTTCGTCATAACGGTCCCCGAACAGACCGATTGCACCAGCTGCCTTTGCTTCATCAACGCTCATTTCTTCACATTCAATCGGGAGTTTTTGATCAATGACTTGATTGATCATGTTTTCTATTTTATTCAAAGTTTCGCGAGGGACTTTTTCATCATTAGAGAAGTCAAAACGGAGGCGTTCAGCTGTGATGTTTGAACCGCGTTGCGCTACATGATCGCCCAGCTGTTTTTTCAGCGCGGTATGGAGCAGGTGGGTCGCGGTATGCAGTCTCGCGGTGGCAACTGAATCGTCTGCCAGTCCACCTTTGAATTTTTGTTCAGCACCTTTGCGCGAGAGTTCCTGATGTTTTTTAAATGCCTTGTCAAAACCTTTGCGGTCAACAATGAAACCATGTTCAGTTGCCATCTCTTCGGTTAACTCAAGTGGAAATCCATAAGTCTCATAGAGAAAGAATGCCTTTTTCCCACTGATGACTTTGCGCTCAATATGTGCCGGTACTTTGGCAATCAGCTTTTCAAATTCCCTAGTGCCTTTTTCTAAGGTTACGGCAAATTGAGCCTCTTCGGTATTAAGTTCAGTAATGATGAATTGTGCCTGACGTTCAATTTCAGGATAATATTCTGAATAGTTGTCGATCACACACTGGGCGATTACGGTGATGAAATTTTGTTCAATACCAACTTTTCTGCCTTCACGGATGGCACGTCTGATCAGGCGGCGTAAGACATAGGCTTGATCAATATTACCGGGCGCAATGCCATCGGCCATGATAAATACCGCAGCCCGCAGGTGGTCAACAATAATCCGTTCGGACGCTTGCCGAGCAGTTGGTGCTTCTGTAAAGCCACGCACTTGATCAAGGGCAGCGAACAGTGGGATAAAAAGTTCTGTTTCGTAGCAGCTGGATTTCCCCTGGAGCAGGGCGGAGACACGTTCCAACCCCATGCCGGTATCAACGTTGTTTTGTTCCAATGTCAGGTATTCACCCGCCTCATTTTTGTTGTATTGCATGAAAACATCATTCCAGATTTCGACCCAGAGATTATCTTCAGTATCAAATTTTTCGGGTACTGGCGCATCGCCGCTCCAGAAAAACATTTCAGTATCCGGTCCGCATGGGCCGGTCTGGCCTGCAGGTCCCCACCAATTGTCTTTCTTGGCACATTTGGCAATGCGGTTTTCATTAATACCGAGTTTGCGCCATAGATCAAATGCTTCTTGATCAAACTGGGCATCGTCATCACCGGCAAAAACGGTTACGGCCAGTTGTTCAAGTGGGATATTAAGCCATTTTTCACTGGTCAGGAACTCGAAACTGTATTCAATGGCGTCCCGTTTGAAGTAATCGCCGAATGACCAGTTGCCGAGCATTTCAAAAAATGTCAGGTGTACTGCATCACCGACCTCTTCGATGTCACCGGTACGGATACATTTCTGGCAGCCGACAATCTTGTTGCCGAGCGGATGTTTTGCCCCATTGAGGTATGGCACCAGCGGGTGCATACCAGCTGTGGTAAACAGTACTGTCGGATCATTTTCCGGAACAAGTGGAGCACTGTTTATTTTTTTGTGCCCTTTGCTTTCAAAAAAACTTATATACATGTTTCTTAAGGCTGCTGCATTCATTGCTATAGTTATGTCCTGTTGTGAATTTGTTGTGGCTAATATTTTCTATTATAATTATAGTTTTTTGTTACCGCTTAATAAATTATTTATATTTAAACAAATGTAATTTACAACTTTAATTAAAATATAAAACCGATAATCCTGTTTTTTTTTATAAATCAAGTCTGCAGCCCATGGTTCTCTGAGCCAGTTTTGGTGAAACGGGCATACTTTTCAGTGAATGATGTCTAATAGATTACTTTTTGAGTTTGACGTTAGTTGAAGTCGGTTGACAATATGATATAGTATAAGTGTTAATTACTATTGTAGCCGACGATTGTGACAGGGGACTGTCGTTATATTTTATTTATATCGCCATTGCTACATGTATATATCAAAAAAATAAAACACTCCCTGCGTTTGATGAAGGGGATTTAATAAATGGAATATATTATGGGTAAGTTTTTTCTTGGAATTGATATGGGTTCAACAACTATTAAAGCTGTATTGTTGACCGATAAAGGCAAGGTGAGGCATTCACTCTATGAGCGTACTAAAGCTTCACAGGTGGGCAAAATTGACTGCAATGGGCAATGCGCTAAGTGTGGTGCATGTAATTTCGGGGCTTTGAAAAATACTATCGATGGCTTCCTGTCTGATGCCGGTGTTTCGCACGCTGATATTGAAAGCACTGTTGTTACCGGAAGTCAGGTGGTTGATGATACCAAAAACTTTATTGATTATGATTTCAGAGTTAGTGAAGTTTCTGCCCATGTATCCGGAGCCCGGCACTACTATCCTGATTGCAAAGCAATTCTTGATGTTGGTGGTCAGGACAGTAAAGCGATGATCTATAATGAAGAAATGCAGATGTGGAATTCCAAAATGAGTGGTATTTGCGCCGCCGGAACCGGTGCATTTCTCGATAGTGTTGCGGTGAAATTGAATATTCCGGTTGAAGAGATGGCTGATAAGGCAAATTATGACAGTGATCTGGAATTTTCATCAGTGTGTGCCGTACTCAGTGCGACATCAATAAATAAATTTAAAAATCGTTATCCGCTAGGTGAAATTCTTGGCGGTGCCTGTCGGGCTCAGGCGAGAACAGTGATGTCCGGAGTTGGTGAAATATTTTTCCAATATGAAGGTGATATAGTCTTCCAGGGGGGCGTTGCTTATAATCGGGCAGTCGCGCATTATCTTGAAGAGATTACCGGTAACCGGATATTGATTCCCGAGTTTCGTGGTGTGATGGGTGCACTGGGAGCGGCATGTCTGGCCAGACAGCATTCACAGATGAAAAACAGACTGCAGCCCGCTATTGATCTTTTTTCATCAGACAAAAATCTTAAATCGATCCAGTTAAGAGCCAAGAGTACTCGAAAAGAGTTTTTATCATGTCGCAAGGGACAGGTCGTCTGGCGTAACCTGTTTTTCCCGCCTGAAATATTGAATGCAATGGATACAAAAATTTTGACTTTGGAGACTTACGCCGCACTTTTTGCCCGTAACCGGAAAAAGGTCAAGAATGCCTTTGATAAAGCCGCGTGTAAAGGGTTTGCTAGTGAAACATGTTCATTTCTCCGAGTGCTTGAAGGGGTTGATCTACCGCCGCCGGCATTTGGTGTTTCTACTTCACAGCCATGCCAGCAGGGCGAACGGGTTTTTCGGGATTTAGTTAGAACCTATGATGCTGAAGATAAGTTTTTCTCACTTCACACGCCGTTCCAGAATACAGAAAGTTCGATTGAACATATGGCGGAAGATCTTGAGGCTTCGGTCTGGCAAATGGAAAAAGCGCTTGGTAAAAAAATGGATATGAGCAGACTGGCTGAAGCATGTGAACTATCCAACCAGGCACGGGAAATATCTGAAAAATGTATGAAACTGCGCATGAGCAGCCCGCCGTTGATGCGTGGAGCCCAGGCCGTTTATTTTTCGGTAATCTTTTCTCAGTTGTGGGGCAAACAGGAGCTGATAGATATTCAACAGCAGTTCTATTATGATTTGGAGCACCGGCTTGAAGAACTGGCTGGTAAGGTCGCTATTGAAGATACGCATCGCCTGATGTGGTTGCATCTGCCGCCGTTTTATAATAGTGAGTTGCTGGATTATATTGAAATTGAATGTCGGGCGCCGATTGTGTTTGAAGAGGTAAATTATACCGGCTGGAAAAATCTTGATCCGCAGGATCCTTACAGATCACTGTCACGTAAATTACTGGAATCAGAATTTTTGAATCCACAATCACGGGTTGAGCGTATTTCTGAATACAGTAAAACCGGTAAATTGAATGGATGTATTCTTTATAATCACGCTTTTGGGCGCTGTTCAATGTCGGATGCTTCATTTATTAAGCACTTGCGTGAAGAACTGAACAAGGCAAATGTTCCACTGCTGGTTCTGGATGGTGATTGTATGGATCCGACAATTGATCCTTGCAGTACCTACACGAAAGTAAGTTCTTATGTCGAAGCGTTGAACAGCAAGAAATTCGGCAACATTTTCGGGCCACTAAAATATTAGACAACCCTTACCCGAACGGGTATAATATGGGAAAAATATGATTAGAAGAAATGATGAATATAAGATCGACTGCCGGCAGAATATGCGGGGTGGTGACGGCGAAGTAAAGATAGAGCACCTCTGGGATTGTGAGCAGGAACTGAAGGCAAATAATCGTCTGTTTGCCAAAATGACATTCCAGCCGGGCAGTGGAATTGGCTTTCATAACCATGATAACGAAGAGGAAGTCTTCGTTATTATCAAGGGCCAGGCGGAAGCTGATGATAACGGCGTAAAGGTGATTTTGAATCCAGGTGATTCAATTCTGACGGCCGATAGTGCTGGACATTCTATAAAATGTATCGGAGATGAACCGCTGGAATTACTGGCGGTTATTTCATGTTATAACTAGATACGGCTCGAAAAGGGTATAATGTCTTAGTTGGAGCACCTGCCGAACGAAGCGACGGCACCTGAATGGAGAAATCAGGTTGCTTTTTGAGCATACCGTTTGCAGATTAAAATCTGTACTTCAACAAAAAACTATATTTGCACGACTATTCGATTTAAAAATATTTTTTTGCTTTATTGGCTGATTGGGTGTAGTATATAAATTCAGCACTAATTTTGGTGGGGACTTGTGACAGCAGAAAAATTTATATCGAAGATGACTAATTAAAAAACAGAAAGGAAATTGTATGGAAGAAAAATTTGCAAAATTAATTATTGAAGGTAAAGAGTACAAATTGCCGATTATCAAAGGTACAGAAGGCGAAAAAGCCATTGATATTTCGACATTACGGACTGAAAGCTCATACATCGCTTTTGATCCGAGCTTTGGTAATACCGGCGCGTGTTTCAGCAAAATAACCTATATTGATGGCGAAAAAGGGATACTGCGCTATCGCGGGTTTGATATTGAGGATCTTGTTGAAAATCTGCGGTTTGTTGAAGTTGCTTATCTGCTACTCTATGCTCGGTTGCCGAATCCTAAACAATTACAGCATTTTTCAGATATGTTGACTGAACATTCATTGATGCATGAAGATATGCGCCACTTTTTTGACCGTTTCCCGCGTGGAGCATATCCGATGTCTATCCTTGCGACTATGGTCAACGCATTATCGACGTTCTATCCTAATGTTGATGCGCAGTCAATGAAAGAAAATGTTGGACGTTCGGCGGCTCGGTTAATTTCAATCGTGCGTACCCTCGCGGCGTTTGCCTATAAACGCTCAGTCGGAGAACCGGTGGTTTATCCACGTAATGACCTTGAATACTGTGCCAATTTCATGAATATGATGTTTGATTCGCCCGTTAAACCTTATGAGCCGGATCCTGAAATTATTAAAATTCTTAACATGCTGTTGATTCTGCATGCCGATCATGAACAGAACTGTTCAACTACTGCTGTCAGAACCATCGGTAGTGCGAATGTCAACCTCTATTCGACAATTTCAGCTGGAATTAATGCCCTGTCCGGCCCATTGCATGGTGGTGCAAACCAGGCTGTGATGCAGATGTTAAAACGAATTGAAAAGGGTGGTGACATCAAAAAATATCTGGAACGGGCAAAAGATAAAAAAGATAGTTTCAGGCTGATGGGCTTTGGTCATCGGGTTTATAAAACCTACGATCCACGGGCCGCGGTGCTTAAAAAATCATGTCATAAACTGTTGAAAAGGCTGAAAATTGAAGATCCGCTACTTGATATTGCGATGGAACTTGAAGAGGCAACGCTCCGGGAAGACTATTTTATCGAACGTAATCTTTATCCTAATGTTGATTTTTACAGCGGTATTATCTATCGTGCCATCGGTATTCCGGAAGATATGTTTACGGTCATGTTCGCGCTCGGCAGATTGCCTGGCTGGATATCTCATTGGAAAGAGATGGTGGATCAGCCACATAAGATCGTCCGACCACGCCAGATCTATACCGGTAAACGTAAACGCAAGCTGTAGCTAGACGCTATTTGAATCCAATAGGAAATTACTTCGTCTGTCGCTACGCTCGGGTAGGTATTTTCCTTTCATTCGATGTTCGGTGTTCAATGTTGGATGTTCGACGTTCCGACGAAGTCGGCTTTGTTCAAGGGTGCGCGAGTGCAATTTCAGGCATCCTTACTCAGTTGCGAGATTTGAGCCCAATGGGACGGTCAATAGCGGAAATGGCAAATGAGACCTTATTCGCGACCAGGAGGTCGGCTCCCACCTTAAAAATGTACAAATCACCTCTGTATTGGAAAGATTTGGTCTCATCTCTAATTCTTGCGGATCAGGACATCTGAATTTTTTATCGGAGAGCGAAGAGTGGGTATTCGAACAACCTTGCAAAAGGACTTTATACCGTTTTGCGATCTAAAAGCTATTAAAGAGCTGCGCAGTTAAACTTAAACAGGCGCAGTAAACTAGCTAAAAGAATACACTTGTGTATTAGTTGCGGAGCGAAACAGCTTTAGCATGCAATCAGTACGCTCAATAAAGTAAGCTCCGACGACGGATGTCTAGCTTGGTTCACGATGCCAGTGCTCGCAGCTGGATAAGAATACCGGTGTCTTCATCATAACAGTAGGCATTTCTGCTGGAGATGTGGACCCCGCCCAGCCAACGGTCAAGGTGGGTTATTTCAAGAAAATTTTTATCTCCTGCTAGGACTGCCTTGCCGGTTTCAGTGATCGTCATATGCTGGCGATGTATCTTGCCTGGGGTCAGACTTCCACCGGATATAGTCAACAGCGCAGGCTGGCAGAGTGTAAGCTGATTCAGCCTGGTCCAGAAGGTTATATCATCCATAAAGGCATGCTCTTCCAAGGCTTGTGACTGGTTGAATATTTCAACCGGATTGGATATTCCACTATTGATTATAGCAAGCACCTGTTGTTCTGTACGTGGCAAGCCGTTTTTTACACTCGGATACTCCTCCATTAACCGGACAATAGCAGAATGTAGAAATGGCAGTGTGCTGCTCTCTTCATCAAGCATACAAATGATTGCATCAGGAGTTCTATTACCAAATGCCGACCAGGCTTTTTCCGCCAGCATTACTTGGGAGCCCGTGACGGGTTTTGCTGTTTTCTGAAGCCGGACAATTTCACTGGGCGACAGTAAGCCTAGATAACTGTCTTCACCGATCATCGTGATTTTTGTTTTGCCCCACTCATGTTTTATCAGCCAATCAAGAATTTGTAATAACTGGAGCTGGTCATAGAGGTCATTTTCAAACCATAGAATGACTTGATCATATTCCGAAAAACGAAACAGAGCTTCATCGCGTTGCTGGAATCTGCGGAATGCATCCTGTTCGGAAATCCACCCCTGTTTTGCAATAAACCAGGCGCGTATCGTCGAGAGCTCTTTGAGTGATAATCCGCCGGGGACCGGTCCTTCGTGAAGGATATCTTCCCAGGCAAGAAAATCACCGGGAATTTTCGCCTGCTGCATTAGATCGACAGTCGCACCACCATTGGTGATATTGAGAATACTTTTCATTGTTGCCTCAAATTTTGCCTCAAGATTGAATAGTCGGTATATTATGAGTAAAATGCTGTTTGAGGATATTGCAAATTTTTTTTTGATTATTGACGTTTTTTTATTGTTGTGAATATTTTATCCTCACTTATCGGACCGGTGCGAATAATTTTAATTTTATCTTTATTGACCATAACTACCGTCGAGGCCGCGGCATTAGCCGAGAGAGAACCGCTGTCGATAGCAATATCAGGTTCACCATCAAGCATTGCAACCGCCTCGTTGACAGTAAAAGCGTTAGGCATGCCGGAACAGTTCGCGCTGGTCGATGCTAGCGGATGACCGTATTGTTCAATTAAAGCCAGGATAAACGGCTGATTGGGGATTCTGAAGCCGACAGTCTTGCCATCGGAGCCTGGGATAATAATGGTTATTGGCCCTGGACAGAATTTCTCTGCCAGCCTTCTGGCGTTTTCAGGTATATTTATTCCATGCTGTTCAAGCATTGCGAGGCTATCGGCAAACAGCGCAAATGGTTTGCCGTAATCTCGTTGTTTTAAGCTGTAAATACGGTTAATGGCCGTTTGATCCCGCCAATCGCAGACAAGTCCGTAAACCGTTTCAGTCGGTACCAGGATCACTGAACCGCGTTGTTTTAATTGTTCAGCACAATCATTAACCGTGGTAGATAAATCATCTAATTCATATTTTTTCATAAAAACCCTTGTTTTTCGTGGTTACAGTTTTTTACTTAGGGCCTGCTGTAGTACCGGGGTTACAGTACCTGCCATGCGCAGGAAGCCAATGTCATTTGGATGACAGCGGTCGACCGTGCACAGATCACGTTCGTTGCTCCCGAACAATGTTTCGCCATCGATAAAATAACAGTTTTTATCCCCGTTCTCCAGCGCGTTTTCGTATGTTTTACGAATGATCTCACGTCGTCTGCAATCGAGTTCAGTGCCGTAAAAGTGTGGTTTTGAAATGATAATTATCGGTAGTTCTGGATGCACTGCTCTGATGATTTTGAAAAATAGTTCATGGGTTGCTATCAGATGTTCAGGAGAGGGGGCGTTGGCATCGTAATCTATAACCAGTACGCTCATCTCAAGTTCAGCAATAGTTTCAGCCATAATTGCTTCACCTTTGGCATTGCCACTGAAACCCCAATTAATGAAATTGGCGTTCAGGCGTCTGGCTGCAATGTGAGTATATGAGTTGGCGGGGCGTGACGCGCAACCACCCTGAGTAATTGATGAACCATAGAACATAATCGGTTTTTCGATTTTAAATGAGCTTGGAGCCGCAATTTCAGCTTCCGGTGAAATGCCGATCTTAACCTCTTTAACGCCGTTGTATAGCGGAAAATAGATGGTGTAGTCCTGCGTTTCATTTGAGAGCTCCTGGGAGAATATTCCGCTGAAATTCACTTCATCGGCATCAGGGCGCAGGTTACCGGTAAAAATACTTTCTGAACCACAACCGGTAAACAGGTCAAACCCGGAACTGCCGGTGCGCGGCATGTGCGACATATTGCTGAGACCATCAAGTTTCACCTCCAGTGCAATTACCGTAGAATTAGTTCTGAATCTGATGGCACCACCGGAGGTTTGCCAACTGAGTACGCTGACTCCTTCACTGACTTGATCTAAAATGCGCTGAGGCAAGCGGCAATATTCACGTTCTTTGGGAAACCACGGGAATCCGCACTGTTCCAGTGAATCATCTTTAGCATCAATGAATTTCAGTTCAATACCGTCGGCGGTTTGCCGAACAAAGTTTTTATCAATTTTACTAATATCTATTTTTTTCATTTCATTTTTTCTTTTTGGGTTAGGTTTTGGTAATTCTTTGGCGCTTAGCCTGACTAAGCCGCTAAGGTAAATCTATCAGAATATAGGAAGAAATCAAATAAAAAAGATTAGAAGATTCCAGGATGGTGAGGCATTGCAAGGTGTTCACACTAACAAGCCACCAGTTCTACTGGTGGTATTTGAAACAGGTTTACGGGTTATTAAAATCAGTTGGTAAATATTGGCATTTGAGGTTGACCAACGTTTGCTTTTGGCGCTTGGAGATCGTCTGTTGCAAACCACTAAGTGAACCTACTGGCTTTTCGTGTAACCAACTAATAGGGGGGCTCAAACTTATGTCGAGTAGCTAGCCCCAAGCCCCCTACAACAATTTATTATCAGTCGCGACTTCAGGTGAAACTTGTTTCTTTACCCCGGAAAGCAGTTGATTGGTCATTGATAGGTCGCCAAGCAGGACGCCGCCGACCAGCATATCATCTCTAAAATAGAGATTACGGTATTCCGGTTTGAAATCATTGCGGTTATTCACCTGGGTATATTCCGCCTCCACGTCATAACCGATATCACCGATTGAGAAAATCTTGGTGCCGAAGCCATGCAAGGTAGCACCGACTACCGGTGGTTCGTATTTGAGATTTTCTCCCGCAATATGAGCTCCGGCAATCCGCCCCTGGGCAATCGCCGGTTCCCATAATCCGGTAGGTGTACCATTGAACGCGACACAGTCACCAACGGCATAAATATCCGCGTGTGATGTCTGCATCCGGTCATTGACGACAATTGCCCGGGCAACTTCAATGCCGGCATCAAGCGCCAGTTGAACATTACTCAGGGTGCCGGCGGATATAACCACGGCATCACATGGAATCTGTCTATTCTTATGGGTAACAACCCCGATAACTCTGTCGTGTCCGCTGATCTCATCAACCATCACATCTGTCAGCACTGTGGCAGCACTGCGGTCAAGGATCTTCTGCAACATTCCACTGCCAGCCTCATCCAGTTGTTTAGGGAGAATGCGGGAGGCCATTTCAATCACTGTGACTTTAACGCCAAGTTCGGTCAGTGAGTTGGCCGCTTCAAGCCCAAGCAGTCCACCCCCCATGGCAACAATCTCTTTAGCGCCATTTTCAATCAAACCTTTCAATTTGTTGAAATCTGTCAAGTTGCGCAGCGTAATAACTTCCGGCAGGTCAGCGCCTTTGATTGGCGGCACAAAACATCTGGCACCGGTAGCAATAATAAGTTTATCGTAAGCGATGCTCTGGCCTTTATTGTCATAAATAGCTTTAGCCGCAGGATCTATTTTGCTGATCTCGACTCCGAGATGCAGATTTATATTGTTATCTTTGTAATATTGTTCAGGAAAAATAAGGTTTTCATTGACATCAAAATCTTCAGCCAGTTTTTTAGTCAGGGCTGGACGATAATATGGTAGATATTCGTCGGCACTGTAAATATCAATTTGCGCTTTTGCATTGCGTTTGCGCAACGCATCCGCCGCATAAATAGCACCAGCACCACCACCGATTATAACCGTTTTAAACTCCCGGTCTGAAGAGAAGGTAATAATCTCTTCGGTATATTCGACAAAGGCCTCAGGTCCGGCTCCGCATGCTGTACAGCTTAATGGGGGCAGGGCAGCTTCGAAAACTTCACCGCAAACTGTACAACGCCAAAGGGTAACCCCGACCGCTGATTTGCCAATCGGCACCCATTCTTCTTTAAGTTTACGCGCAAACCTTTTGCCGTAATTATAGGCTTCAGCCAGTTCTTCGGTAGATGGTTTAAATACCGCTTTCATTGGCGGTTCCAAGGTATTCATTCGCAGGACATTCAAACGTGCCATCAGCATATCAGCACCTTCGCCACTCCAGCCGTAACTGCCGAATGAACCGGCGAACTTTCCGCCGTGTAATACTCCATTCAACTGCATTACCAGATCGGTTACCGGCGGTAACGCATCACCGTTCACGGTTGGCGTACCGAATAAAATACCATCAGAATCCATCACTGCTGCCAGCACTTCAGCATGATCTTCAACTACCATATCATAACAGGTCACATGGGCATCACAGTTTTCACTGATGCCGGTTGCAATGGTCAATGCCAGCTCTTCAGTATAACCGTAGGCACTGACATAGGCGATACTCACTTTCGGTTGACTGCGCTGTTCCGGCTCCGCTTCCTGGCTCCATTTGTCGTAGAGATCAAGATAGAAATCAAGCTTCTCTCTTAATACCGGTCCATGTCCAGGACAGATAGTTTCTAGCTCCAGCGGAGCAATCTTTTTCAGGGCAGACTGAACATATTTCTTGAACGGGCCCATGATCATATTGAAGTAATAACTGTAGGCTTCGACAAAATCGCCTTCTATCAGGTCATTGCAAACGCGGTCATCAGCATAATGACAGCCGAATGAGTCGCAGGTGACTAATGTTTTGTTTTGCTTAATATAGGTGAACATTGAATCCGGCCAATGCAGAAACGGTACGGAAATAAAACTCAGATCGTAACCGCCAAGTGAAATGGTATCATTTTCAGTCACGGCTTTGCCGGGAATCTTGCAATTGCAGATATCGGTCAGAAATTGCAGGGCAATCGCTGAACCCAGCACCGTGGCATTTGGGCAGAGGGCTAAAAGTTCTTCCAATGAACCCGCATGGTCGGGTTCGGTATGATCAATAACAATATATTTTATCTCGCTTAACTTGCAGACCTCTTTAAGGTTATCAAGAAAAACATCCATTTTCTTGGCTTTGGCGGTTTCAAATAGTATCGCACCTTCATCAGTTTTCAGCAGATAGGAATTATAACTGGTCCCGAATTCAGTTTCCATGATTACATCAAAAACTCTCAACTCATGATCCTGAACTCCAACCCAATACAGATTATCTTTAATCTTTACACTAGCCATCTTTTTATCTCCTTTTTATCTTTGCGCTTTCTTTGCATGCTTTAAGTTTTAATCATAACGCCCTGAATAGGCTTAATTGATACTATTCAGGTAACATATCAATATCTATCAATAAATCAACCGGTAAAATGGAGATAGCGTTAAATTTATGTTTTTTTTTAAAGTTCAGAGCTATCCAATGTTGGAGGGCGAGACTCCGTCGAGCTTTTTTTCAATGTAGGAGTCCAGCGTCTAAATAGTGCTTATTCGAAAAGGTCGTCGAATCAGTAGGTTCACTTCGTGGTTTTCAACAGGCGATCTCCGAGCGCAAAAAGCAAACGTTGATCAACCTCAAACGCTCAAGTTATTTACCAGTGTTAAGCGAACCAGAAACCCTTTTTGAGTACAGTTTAAATAGTCTATTGCCGATGATAAATTTAGGTACTGGGCGACAAATGTTCCCTGTTTTTAGATGTCACCAGATATTACGAATACCGGCACCCACGTTTTAAAAATAATATTTGCAATTCTGACTTGCTATGATATTATATATTGTTCTTGTTCCAGCTCAACTAATGCAGGAATGCTTATGAGAAAACATGGGGATAAACAGATTATTTATTACAATATTTAGCCCTAACGGATAAAATAATTTTAAAATTTAATCAAGACAAACTTTCACAATATCCCGTAAATTGCGAACGTTCGTCTGATATATGTTATCGAATGAAAAGAAAACACAAAAATCATTGTACTCAATCATTTTTCGCGATGTGAAAAATGATGATGTGATGTCACTCAAATACTATTAATCATGCGCCTTGATAAATTTATATGCAAAAGTACAGAATTAACCAGAACTGAAGCTAACCAAGTTATTAATGCAGGGGAAGTGGCAGTTAATGATGAGCTTATTACAAATGAAGCGGTTCAGGTTCATGAAAATAATGCGATAACGCTTAACGGCCAAAGGCTAAAAGCTCGTAGCTACCGCTATATATTGATGCATAAACCGTTTGGAACCATCTGCTCAAATGTCGACGAAGTTTATCCATCTGTATTCAATTATATAGATATTGACAGAGCATCAGAACTTCATATTACTGGACGTTTAGACGCAGATACAACAGGTTTGATCTTATTAACTGATGATGGACGATGGTCGTTTAATATCATATCACCTAACAAACAATGTGAAAAAGTCTACCGGGTTGCTTTACGTGATGTTATTGCTGGTGATGTGGCTTTGAAATTCAAGCATGGGATGCAGTTGCAAGGAGAAAATAACCTGACCTTGCCGGCTAAATTAAATATTATTGGTGACAAAGAGGTGTTTTTAACCATCACTGAAGGCAGGCATCACCAAGTTAAACGCATGTTTGCCGCTGTTGGTAATAGAGTCGTTTCACTGCATCGTGAAAAAATTGGCGAGATAAGTTTAGATGTTGAAGTTGGACATTGGCGTTATTTAACCGCAAATGAAATAGATTTATTTTAAGCCGTAAAGTTATTTAGCCACGAATTAACACCAATATCCACGAATGAAATTATTTTGCTTTTATTCGTGTCAATCAGTGTACATTTGTGGCTGAATCTTTTTTTGTTTTTTTCTTTGAACATTAAATTCACTTGCTATTTTCCGCGATAGCGGTAAATAGGCAAGTGGAATGACCTCGTTGGCTATTCATTTTCCCCGCGTCCCCGTTTCCCCGTTTCCGCCTCTACAATCCGGTTGGCAGGAAATATAGTTGGCCAGGTTTTAAGTTAGCGGCTATTTTTCCATTGCCCGGCAGTTCTATTTTCAGTTTGTCAACTGGAGCTTTGAATTGGAATATGTTAGCAAGTGAAAAAGGCGGTTGATAGCAAATGACCACATAATCTTCGCCAAGCTTTGCCTGTTTAGCGGCGACAGCTACCGCGTCTTCAAAATAACCGAGCTGATCTACCAGTTTCAGTTTGTAGGCCTGCGTGCCGTCAAGAATCCGGCTGTCGCCGATAACTGAATCTTTAATCTGTTTGACCGTAAGCTCTTTGCGCCCGGCGGCGACAATATTGACAAATTCATTATAAGTGGTATCAATCAGTTGCTGCATAATTGCATCTGCTGCCGGATTACGCGGTTTAGCTGGATTTAGCATATCTTTCATGCTGCCGGATTTGAATGCGGTGCCTGATACCCCGATTTTCTCCAGTAGTTTATGATAATTATATGATTGAGCGATAACTCCGATACTGCCGGTAATCGTTAAACGGTTGGCGATGATATGATCACTGGCGACTGCGATATAGTAGCCGCCGCTGGCGGCAACAGTTTCCATTACCGCGATGACCGGCATTTGATGTTCTTTGCGCAGTCTTAGAATAGCCTGATGGATCATATCGGAAGCGACGACGCCACCGCCGGGAGAATTAATTCTGAGAATTACTGCTTTTACTTCTGAGTCATCACGAACCACATAACGTAATTGTTCGCAGATGGTTCTGGCACTGACTATTTTGCCCGCCGGGCCGTCGGTGAGGATTATGCCGGAAATATCAATGACAGCGATCTTGTTTTCGGATAACTCATCGCCTGAAATATATTTTTCTGGAAAATTAGGTTTACTTGGATCACCCAGAAAAGTTGTCAGTATTACTACTGTTAACAGGATAATAAAAAAAACAAACATCACCATGCCGCCGATACTTCC
>JAKIUY010000065.1 GCA_021647315.1 Victivallaceae bacterium | reverse complement strand
TTTTCAAGTGTGGTATGTTATTGACATTGAAAGAGTTATAATATATCACGCCTTGGAGGATTTTTCAAATAAAAAAGGAATATAAATCGTTAATAATTAAAGGGTTAAGCTATTTTGCAAGACCCACCGTAATTTAAAAAACGGAGGTGTATAATGTCATTTTTTGATGAACTTTATCGCAAGAGTGTGTTCTTTTTCGGAGATGTTAAAAAGTTGAACTGTTTTCCATATGTCACTTGGGCAACCAAAGCACATAAGGTCGACTATGATGAAATACTTGAAGCACTGCCATTGATTAAATATGGTGACATCGGTATTCATCGCGATGCCGGATATTTTTCAAATGTTGCGATTCCAGGTTTTATGAAGCATGCCTGGATCCATATTAATGACGGTATAAAACAACCACGGATAGTTGAGGCCATCAGTGAAGGTGTCCTCGGACGCAATCCTATTTATCCAATGTTTTCCGATTATACGATTATTCTGAGCCCGAAGAACTGTTCGGTTGCTGAACGCAAAGGTGCCTGTAAAAAGGCAGAAAATATTGTTGGACAGTACTACGACCATAACTTCAAATTTAACATTGAAGAAGAGCTGGAGTTTTACCATGGTGCGGAAACCACGGCGGCAAAAGATGATTTATACGAATACCAGAGCAAAATTCAGAAATATGATCATGCATTTTCATGCACCGAAGTAGTAAGCTACGCCTGGTGGCATAAACGGGAAGAGTTACGGCTTTATCGCCATAAACAACGCGGTAAAGAGGTTATTCTAGCGGATGACTTTCTCAATCACAGTTGGGAGATAAAATGGATGAGTAAATCTGTCACTCTGGATGATGCAAAAAAACTAGGGTTATCTGAAGAAGGTCTGCAGTTAATTGAGGAATACAGGGTTTAATTTTTCAATAAAAATAAATTCAACCCCAAAGCCACTTGAAAAGTTTGATTTCTCATCTATTCTTTAGGAAGTGATTTTTTTGCACAATCAAAGCTATGTGAGAGAGAATAATGAAACCAAAAGAACTGAAAGACGTATCCTCGAGTCAACGTGAATTATATAAAAAAGCTGTACAGTCCGGTCAGCGTAAAAACACCGACTATGCAATTAAACAATTGCTGATGCTGGTTAAAGCAACTCCGGAATTAATTCCAGTCAGGGAAGAGCTGCGCAAACAGGAACGCATCAAGTCAGATAACATTGGCGGCATCGGTAAGCTGATGGCAAAAATCAAACCGCTCCTGACGGTTGCAAAAATTAAAGCGACAATCGCCAAAAAACCACGTGAAGCAATGAAACTTTGTGAAGAGTGCCTGGCCGCGTTTCTCTATAATCCGCTAATTCTCGGGTTGCTGGCAGATGCCGCCCTCAACGCCAAAGCACCATTTATCGCGATTGAATCAAGAAAACTCAGCCGTGAAATCGATCCTGATAATGAAACGAACCTCCGCAAACTGGCAGATGTCTATAAAAAACTTGATCAGCCCAATGAAGTTGTGCAGATATTTCAGAAAATATCCTCCATGCACCCGACTAACGTCGGCATCCAGAGCGAACTGCGTTCCGCGGTTGCCCTGGCCAGTATGCAGGAAGGCCAGTGGGAATCAGAAGGTGATTACAAAACCAGACTCAAGGACAAAGAAGAAGCGGTCTCTCTCGAACGTGAAGATAATATTATTCGTGATGAAGAACATATTGATGATATGATAGCACGCTACAAACAGGAATTAGCAGAAAATAATTCAACCGATACCCGCAAACGTCTGGCTGCATTATATCTGCAGGGAAAACAGTATGATGAAGCCATCGAAACCTATCAGCAGGTTGTCGAACAGGTGGGTCATCTCGACCCAGCAATTGACAAGCAGATAGAATCAGCATTTATTGCCAAGTGCAACAGTATTATTGGTCAAATCCAAGCTGACCCAAGCTGTATTGACCAACCGGAAGAACAGTTGACAGCATGGACAAAAGAACGTGATGACTACCGTCTTGAGCGCGCAACTGAACGGGCAAACAACTTTCCCAATGACAATCAGTTGCAATATGATCTGGCAGTGGTAAATTTTGACCTTAATATGCTTGACGACGCCATTGAACATTTCCAGCGTGCCTCTAAAAATCCTCAACGCAAACTTAGTTCCAACATTTTCCTGGGTCGTTGTTTTGCCGCCAAAGAACACTTGGACATGGCGATTGAACAGTTTGAAGAAGCACTTGGGCAACAGTCAACCATGAATAAGCAGAAGAAAGAGACCTTGTACTATCTTGCTGAAGCTTATGAAAAGACCGGCAATAAAGAAAAAGCCAAGGAATACTTTAAGGATATTTATCAGAATGATATCAATTATCGTGATGTCGCTGACAAAGTACAGCAATACTATAATAATGGTTAATGGTTGAAGCATAAAAAACAAAGACAATGACAAAAATCTCCATATTTATGACTTTTACAATTTCCTCACAACCTCAATAAACATAAGGATTTATATCATGGTTACAATCAGAACATTTTTTGGCGACATTAAACTGGAACTGCTCACTGAAGAAGCTCCGAAAACCGTGGCTAACTTTCTTGAATACATCAAAGACGGTCACTATAACGGAACCATCTTTCATCGGGTAATTGATAATTTCATGATTCAGGGTGGGGGATTCGATACCGACTTCAACCAGAAAGCAACCAAAGAACCGATTGAAAACGAAGCTGTCAACCGCATCAGTAACAAACGCGGCACCGTCGCGATGGCCAGAACAAATGATCCGGACAGTGCCACCAACCAGTTTTTTATCAATGTCAAAGATAATGATTTTCTTGATTTCAAAAGCCCGACCCCGCAAGGCTTTGGCTATTGTGTTTTTGCCCGGATTGTTGACGGCATGGATGTCATTGATGAAATAAAAGGCGTTGATACCGCAACAAAAAATGGCCATGGCGATGTTCCGCTTGAAAATATCGTCATTGAAGAAATTGTTTGTGATTAATAATCAGCGGGTGTAGCAAAACGGTTATGCCCCAGCTTCCCAAGCTGGTCACGCCGGTTCGACTCCGGTCACCCGCTCCATTTCTCTGTCACCGAAGTCAGATTGACGATTATTGCTAGCATAACCGGCTTTGCCGGAACTAAAATAGTACCCTACGACTTCTAGGCGCATAGGCAAGAATCTCCCTTTTGGGAGATTAGGGTTATGCGCCAAGGATATCGCAAAATACTAGCAAAAATACAAGTTGTATTTAAAAAGGCATATTTAAAATGAAATATCTTTTAAAACTAAGTCTGTCAACCAGAATTATTATCGGAGCCTTGCTTGGCATCTTTATCGGGGTATTTTTTGGCGAATCAGTAGCCTGGCTGGCCATCGTCGGCAATGGTTTCATCAAACTGCTCCAGATGACAATCCTCCCTTATATTGTCGTATCATTAATTCTCGGCATCGGCAGTTTATCATTCAAAAATGCCCGTTCACTCGCCTGGAAAGGCGGCATCTTGCTCTGTGTATTCTGGGGAGTCGCGCTTGCCGTTATTATGGTTATGCCAGTAATTTTCCCCACAATGGAAAGCGGCGCGTTCTTTTCAGCCAGTTCAGTAATGCCCCAGAATAGTGTCGATTACCTCAGCACCTATATTCCAGCCAATCCATTTAATGCTTTATCCAGCAGTACAATACCGGCGGTCGTTCTATTCTGTCTCTGTATCGGTATCGCCATGATCAGTATGGACAAAGAAAAAGAACCGCTACTGCATATTCTCCGCCTCTGCAGCACTGCTTTAACTAAAGTAGCTCACTTTGTCGTCAGTCTGACCCCTTTCGGAGTTTTTGCCATTGCGGCAGCCGCAGCCGGAACCATGACCGTCGAAGAGTTCGGCCGTCTTCAGGTCTATTTTGTCACCTTTATCGGCTCCGCCCTGTTGCTTGCGGTAGTTATCTACCCTTTTCTGACCTCAATGCTAACCCCGTTCAAATACCGGGATATTGTCAATTTATCTAAAGATGCTCTAGTTACCGCATTTGCGACCGGCAATCTTTTTGTTATTCTGCCAATTATCACCGAAAACTCCAAGTCTTTATTTAAAGAGTATAATTGTGGTGATGAAGAGACGGAGTCATTAATGGATGTTATTATTCCTATCTATTTCAACTTCCCCGATTCAGGCAAACTGATGTCGCTGCTGTTTGTGATGTTCGGTGCTTGGTTTATCGGCTCACCAATGCCTGTATCCAACTATCCGGAATTCATTTTCGCCGGTTTTTTCTCTTTCTTCGGTGGGGTGGATATGGCACTGCCATACCTGCTTGACAGCTTCCATATTCCACGTGACCTCTTCCAGCTATATATGGTCGCGGGTATAATCAATGGACGCTTCGGCACCTTGCTAGCGGCAATGGATCTGATTGCATTCACGCTCATCTGCACCGGTTCTCTGATCGGGTTGGTAAAATTCCGCCTTAAACGAATCATGATCTATTCAAGTTTGATGCTAGTTATTTCGATTGGAGTAATGTTGCTATTGCGACTTACCCTATCATACACCTTTAAAAATGATTATAAAGATAACAAAATACTGGAAAACATGGTTATCCGTGAACAGGCTCCAGCCAAAGTATTCAAAAAACTGCAAAGTATCGGCATGATCAAAGAAATCATGAGCAAAACCCCTACACTCTCACGTATTATGAGTCGTAAACTTATTCGAATCGGCTACAATCCTGATGCAATTCCATTTTCATACTTCAATGACCAAGGCGACCTGGTCGGTTATGACATCGCCATGGCACATCACCTAGCTCGGCAATTGGAATGTAAGCTTGAATTTTATCCGGTAAAATATAAAGATGTCAACAAGCAACTGGATTCAGGCAACATTGACATCGCCATGTCAGGTTTAAACGTCTCAATCAGTGAACTGACGAAAGTTGACTTTACCCGACCATACATGACTTTAACCATGGCTTTTGTTGTTAAAAGTTATGACAAGGAAAAATTTGAAAGCCAAGCGGCTCTGCAGGAAAACAAAAAACTGATAATTGCAACCACCTGGAACCGTTCAATCATGCCGATGATAAAACAATACCTACCGAATGCAAAACTTAAATTGATAAAAAACAATCAGGACTTCTTCTCCGGCAAAGTTAAAGCTGACGCACTGATTATCAGTGCCGAAGCCGGCAGCGCCTGGACATTAAAATATCCAAGTTACAGCGTCGCCATTCCTAAACCGTTACTATACAAAACAGAAGCTGCCTATGCGATAGCCAAAAACAATCCGGATCTGCTGATTTTCCTCAGTCAATGGCTGGCTCTGGCAAAACTTAACGGAGTTATGACTGAAAAATATAATTACTGGATACTCGGCATTGACCCCTATAACAAAAAACCCCGCTGGTGCATCAAAAATGATGTATTGAAATGGTAAAATAAAAATGAAAATAAAAATAAACCGCTCGACATTATCCGGAACGATTGCCGTTCCCGGATCAAAATCACATTCAATTCGAGCTATTGCCGCCGCAACACTGGCCAATGGCACCTCAATCATTCACAGTCCGCTCCGTTCCGAGGATACCATAGCCGCATTGAGAGCCGCAGAAATGCTGGGAGCAAAAATCAAGACATCCGACCAGGTTTGGAATATAACCGGATGCGGCGGTGATTTTTCAGCCTACAACGGCGCGGTTATTGATATGGCTAACTCCGGCACCTCGCTGCGAATATTTACCGCACTGGCTGCAACCGCCGGTTTCCCGGTCAGATTTGATGGTGATTCATCATTACGTTCAAGACCGATGAAACAACTCCTTGATGCCCTTGCCGGACTCGGAGTAAAGAGCGAATCAAATGACGGTAAATGCCCGATATCAGTAACCGGACCATTATCAGGAAACTTCACTGAAGTTGACGGGACCAGTTCTCAATTCCTGACCGCATTGCTGTTCGCAGCCCCAACGGCACTCCAAGACATTGAAATAGCGGTAAAAAATCTTAATGAAATCCCCTATGTAAAAATAACTCTAGGCTGGCTTGATATGCTCGGCATCCGCTATGAAGCAACTCCAGACCTTACTAGATTTAAAGTTTTTGCCAATCAATCCTACGCCCCGTTTGAATGGACAATTCCAGCTGATTTTTCAACAGCGGCATTTCCACTGATTGCGGCTGCGGCAACCGGCGGCAATATAACAATTGCCAACCTTAACTTTTCCGACCTCCAGGGCGACAAGGCTGTTTTCGACTATTTGGAACAGATGGGAACCACGATCGAACGTGATGAAAATTATACCTATGTGACCGGAGGCAACCTCAAAGCTATTGAACTTGATCTCAATGCGACGCCTGATGCACTGCCGGCAGTGGCAGTGGCAGCGGCATGTGCTAACGGTACCACCAGAATATATAATGTTCCACAGGCAAGAATCAAAGAAACTGACCGCATTGACTGCATGACCCGCGAACTACGGAAAATGGGGGCAGAGGTTAATGAATTTGAAGACGGTATGACCATCACCGGTGGCAAGCTGAACGGTGCCAGTCTCGAAGGCTACGGCGACCATCGTATTGTCATGGCATTAACCATCGCAGCAATGACCGCCGACGATACATCAACAATAAACGGCGCCGAAGCCGCGGCTATAACCTATCCAAATTTCATCAGTGACTTTCAAAAATTAGGGGCAGACATTGAAATATTATAAAATTTAGCTCAACAGAGTTGAATTACAGAGCATTAACATTTATATTGACATGTTACGATACAATTTAGATTATTTTCCTATATATATCAAGGAGACAAGATGGCTGATAAAGATATTGATACTTCAAGCAGCACTAAAATAGGTGTTGATTCTGACAGTGATGCAATTAACAAACAACGTAAGGAATCGGCAACTGGGGCGATTCGAAAAATGTTTGATGATACAAGAACTCGTAAAGCTGTCAGAGGAAAAATTCTTGGAACTGATACTCCGGCAGAAAAAATTTCCCCGATGGACGATCCACTTAACGTCCGTAATACCGATACTGGTAACCTCAAGCGGATGATGGAAAATACCAAAACGAGAAAAACCGTCAAACTCAAACCTCTAAGCGGGCAAAAACCAATTCAATTAACGGATGTTGTTGATACTCCACAGGAAGCCGCTACCAAGGCAAGCGCCCGGCAGACGATAAAACTTAAGATGGCGAGCAAGCCAAATAAGGCACAGGCTAAGGAAATGAACAAAGTTCATGACGAAGCTATAGCCAAAGCAGATGCTCGTCAGACTGTAAAATTAAAAGCTGGTGAGCCAGGAAAAATTGGCGCGAACACTTCATCACTACAGAAAGAAGCTAGTGAGCCGGCAAAAATTGGCGCGAACACTTCATCACTACAGAAAGAAGCTAGTGAGCCGGCAAAAATTGGCGCGAACACTTCATCACTACAGAAAGAAGCTAGTGAGCCGGCAAAAATTGGCGCGAACACTTCGTCAATGCTGAAAGAACCCGAAGCACCGGTTAAAACTGCCACAGCAGGTGAAACAGTAAAAATCGTTGTAAACACTTCAACCATACCAAAAGCCAGCGAAAAGCCAGCGGTTCCTGCGAGAAAAACGGTAAAAATTGGTCAGGAAACTTCATCCATACCGAAAGCAATCGAAGTACCGGTAGTTCCTGAAGTGCCCGCAGGGAAGACAGCAAAGATAGACTCTGATGCCGATTCTTCATTACCGGCTGATCCTCTGAAAAAACGTGACTCTAACACGGGCACAATGAAAAAGGTGCTCGATGACACAAAAACCAGAAAAACTGTCAAACTGAAAAAGCAGGGTGCAAACGCAGACCAACAGGCTGAGACTGTTATTGAGGGTATTGACACTTCAGTTGGAACCGCGGCTCAAACTAGCGGCGGAAGCCTACCCAAAGCGCAAAGTAGTCAAACACAAAAATTCAAAGCACGTCAGACCCAGCGCCTTAAGGGTAAAAAATCTGGTAGAGGTGCTGTTCCGGGATCAAAAGAGACTATTAAGTTAAGGCCATCGACCGGTGGAGCCAAAGCCGCTCCAAACAGTGCGAAAGCAAATGCAAAAAAACAGACTATCAGAATGGCACCGATACAATCTACCGATGCCAGCGATACGATAAAACTGACTAAGAAACCTAAAGATCCTGACAAAATGCCTATTCCGGCAAAAACAGCTAATGTCAAAAAAGCAAAATTGGTCGGAACACCGACGGCTAAAATTGTCGGAGCAAAATCAGCTAAAGTTGTCGGCAGTGAAATCCTGGCCACCGATACTGCAAAAGCAAGCGCGATGGACTCTGGCGTTAAGAAGGCAAAATTAATCCAACAGGCACAAATTAAAGCCGAAACCGCTCATACAATTAAATTGGATGATGCGGGGAAAAAATCTAGCCTGAGTCTACCAAAACGTCAAGCACCACCTAAAAAATCAGGCGCACCGACTGCTCCAACCCAGAAATTGACGATCCCTGAAGAAGGTGAAATGGAACTGCCAAAAATTAGTGGTCTGAAAGTCAAGAAAAGTGAAGCACCGGAAGGCGCGGGCGCACCGATAGCACAACAAGGTGAAGACGAATTCGGCAGCGGGAAAAAGAAGAAAAAGAAGAAAAAGAAACAAGCAAGTGGTGACGCTTCAATTTTCTATACGATTCTTGCAGTGGCAAGTATAATTATGCTCAGCATCGCGACATATATTACAGCTGCCCAATATATCAACCTCTGGGAACAGGAACGGGTTGGCAAGGAAATTCCAATTCCGCTTATCAGTGATTTTATCAGTAAAATTGGCGAATAACAATCCCCGAATTAAAGCAGCTTTTGATACCCTGCTGACAACTTTCGGCCATCAGCACTGGTGGCCGGGAGATTCTCCTTGGGAAATTGCGGTAGGAGCAGTACTAACCCAGAATACCAACTGGAATAACGTTGAAAAAGCCATTGCTAATTTAAAAAATCACGCATTACTTTCCCCGCAATTGATATTATCTGCCCCAAGTGGACAGTTATCAGATGCAATTCGTCCAAGCGGTTTTTTTAATTTAAAAACCCAACGACTCCACGCTTTGGCAACATGGTGGCTTGAGAATGTCATGGATGACAACACATTAAAACAAACTGACATGCTGACCGGAAAACTACGAAACAGTCTGCTTGAAGTCAATGGTATCGGGCCGGAAACTGCCGATTCAATTATCCTCTACGCATTTAACAGACCTGTTTTTGTTATTGATGCATACACTAGACGAATGGCATCACGTCACCTCAATATACCGGCAGATATTGACTACAACGCTATGCAGCATATTTTTATGCGTAACCTGCCTGAAGACGTTCAACTCTATAATGAATACCACGCTCTCATCGTTTACAATGCCAAGTATCACTGTCGAAAGCAAACTTGTGATAAAACTTGTCCATTACACCAGGAATAAATACAGCTTGAACATGCGTTCTTCATCTTGCTTTTATATACAACTATGTTATTTTATTTTACAGCAAAACCGAATCAACCCAAAGGAGTTTATCATGATTATATTATGGTTAAAAAAAGCAACAGTTATATTATTGATTATTGGCATTGGAACAGTTGCCTGCGCAGGTGATATTGACGAAAGCAAATACAAAGCAGTAACAACCCGGGAAATAACCATCAATCCTGCTGGATTCAAATCAAAGCGTGTTCAATTTGAAACCAAACCGATACATTCACTGGTCAAAGTTTTCAGCATGAACAGCAAACCTGATTTTTTTCAGCCCTGGCAAAATCAAGGGCAGTCTTCAGGCACCGGATCAGGCTTCGTTATCGCCGGGAAATTAATATTAACCAATGCTCATGTTGTCGCCAACCAGACATTTATGCTGGTACGAAAACAGGGTGACACCAAAAAGTATGTTGCCAAAATCGTTGCAATAGGACACGAATGCGATCTGGCTCTGCTGACTGTCGAAGATCCGGACTTCTTCAAAAACTTACCTTATCTGAAAATGGGTGATTTGCCGAAACTGCGCGAAACTGTTTCAGTGCTCGGCTATCCGATCGGTGGCGATAATGTCTCTGTTACCGAAGGGGTGGTATCACGAATAGAACCGACTGTTTACAGCCACAGCCGACGTGAACTGCTGGCAATTCAGATTGACGCAGCCATCAATCCGGGCAACAGTGGTGGACCGGTGATTAATAAGCATGAAAAAGTGGTCGGGATGGCATTCCAGGGACTGTCAAAGTCACAGAATATCGGTTATATGATTCCGGTCTCTGTTATCAATCACTTCCTCAAAGACATCGCTGACGGTCAGTTTGACGGGTTCCCGACATTCCCTTTTCTGGTTATGAAAATGGAAAACCCAGACATGCGAAAGTGGGCCAAAATGGACAAAACACAATCTGGAGTTCTAATCTGTTCGATTCCGCCGATGCTGAAAAAAAGCAGCCCATTCAAAGAAAACGATGTCCTGCTGCAAATTGACGGTAAAAAAATAGCCAATGATGCTACCATCAAATTCCGTTCCGATGAGGTTATATTTTTTGAAAACAGTATCTGGAGTAAATTTATCGGTGACACCGCCATCTTCAAACTGCTTCGCAATGGCAAACAAATTGAAGTAAAGTACAAACTGTCCCGGGATAAACGCCTGGTGCCGCGACGCTTTTTTGACCGTCTACCAACCTATTATATTGTCGGTGGTCTGGTATTTGTACCATTGACAGTAAATTACCTCGACTCATGGCGTGACTGGTGGACCTCCGGTCCACGTGATCTGGTAAATTATGTCAACGATGGCAAAATAACTGAAAAACTCAATGAAATTGTCGTCCTCTCATTTGTTCTGGCCGACAAGTCAACCGTGGGCTATCAATATGTCAAATACCAGCCAATAGTCAAGGCTAACGGCATCAAATTGAAAAACCTACAGCACTTGATTGATATTATTGAAAAACAACAGGATAAATACCTGATATTGCAATACCGTAATAAAGTAAAACTGGTAATTGACCTGGAGGAACAACGCAAAGCGACAGCTGAAATTCTCAAACGTTACCGTATTCCAAATGATCGCAGCCGCAACCTCGAATCAATGGAAAAAATGTTTACCCCGGCAAAATAATAATTAGCAATTAATAAGGAAAACCAACTATGGATTCAACCCTGAAAAATATTAAACAAAAAATCGATTCACTCGAAAGCGTCTCGACCAATGACAAAACAGAACTTAATGCTCTGGTGGAGAACTTACATGAAGAGCTCTCCGCCATAGCATCAACCGACCTGGATAAAGCTTCTAAGGTCGGCTCTGTTGTTCAAACTACCGCAGATAAAGCCTTGCAAGGCGATGCCCAGACCGTTCAATCAACCATTGATGATTTCTCTACCTCAATTGAAACCCTTGAAGTAACCCATCCGAAACTGACCGATATCGTCAATCGTATTTGCATGATGCTCGCTGATATAGGGATCTAGAAACTAGAAGAGAGAAGATAAAATACAGATTTTTTGATAATTTACTACAAATCAGATTTTAAATGTGTGAGTCGACCTCTAGGGCACGTTTGAAATCACGCGCCGGACGACGAACCGTAATTTACAAAGGAAATGAATAATATAATGCAAAACGAATGGTTTTCAGAACACGATCATGGTCTTGGGGTTCAAGTCCAGCTCAAATCACACCTGTTCAGTCATAAAAGTCCATACCAGCAGATTGACATATATGACACCGAACTTGGTAAAATGCTGGTGCTTGATGATATTATTCAACTTACTGAATTTGATGAGTTCTGTTATCAGGAAATGATGGCTCATATTCCACTATTCGCCCACCCTGCCCCTGAACATGTATTGGTTATCGGTGGCGGTGACGGCGGTGTATTACGTGAAGTAGCTAAACACGATTGTGTCAAAACAATCGACATCTGCGAGATTGACCAGGCAGTAATTGATGCAGCAAAAAAATATATCCCATCCATGGCCTGTGGCTACGCTGACCCACGCGTAACCGTACATGTTACCAACGGCAGTGAATTTGTTACAGAACGCCAACAGTACTACGATGTCATAATAGTCGACTCAACCGATCCCATTGGACCAGGAGAAATCCTCTTCGGAGAGCCATTCTATCGCTCAATGAAATCTGCCCTGAAACCCGGCGGCATTATCGGCTCACAATCTGAATCAATCTTTCTACACCCGACAATTGTTACCCGGTTAATTTCAACATCACACAAACTTTTCGATCAGTGTGCCTACGCGATAATGTTTGTCCCAACCTATCCATCCGGCAACATCGGCTCCTGTGTCGCCTCGCTAGGGCCGGATATAACCATTCCGACTCGCACCCCTTCACCGAAACTTCAGGCAAAATTTAATTACTACTCGCCGGCAGTCCATAAAGCTGCCTTCAAACTACCGGAATTCGGCAGAAAAATAGTAGAAAAAGCTAAACGATTAACGATTAACGATGGAGGGCGAAAGTCCCTTGAGCTTTTTTGTGAGTCCAAAGCTAAAATCACTTGATTATTCGCAATAAACAGCTAATTTATTTGTTTCTCATTATTAGATGAAAGTAGAGACTGTTTTAGTTTAAAACCTTAACTTTAATTTTTGAATTTTAAGTATGATATGCTCAAGGAGCAAATAGAACTTTACCCGAACGGGTATAAGGGCTCACTCAAAAATAAATTAGTGAGTTTTGCATAGGAAGTAGGCAGCTGATCAAGGCACAAAAGTGTTTACATAGTAGAACTATATAAATATTTTTGTAACGCAGAACAGCTGTTCGCAGTCAAGCAAAAACTCCAACCTGTTTTTTTGTGAGACCTCAACATAAAAAGGACATTAAGATGAAAAGAATATCAGCATTACAACAGGCACGTAGTGATTATCAACCGAAATTACCACCGGCATTGAGTGCCGGTGCTAATGTCAAAGCTTCAGAAGGCGGACCAACTACCCCAATAGCCGACAAAGAAAAAATTCAATACCTATTCCCTAACACCTATGGTAAACCAATTGTTACTTTTTCACAGGGCGCAGGCGGCACCACTGAAGCCATTCGGGTCGGCGTTATTCTTTCAGGCGGCCAGGCTCCGGGCGGACATAATGTTATCGCCGGTCTTTTTGACGGTCTGAAAAGCATTAATCCCGACAGTAAACTTTATGGATTTCTCGGCGGACCTTCCGGTTTGATTGAAGATGAATACATGGAACTTACCGCGGAGATCATGGATCAATACCGCAATACCGGTGGTTTTGACATTATCGGTTCAGGCCGGACAAAACTTGAGACTGCGGAAGATTTTGACAAAGCTAGCGAAAACTGTTCAAAACTGGGTATTACCGCACTGATTATCATCGGTGGTGATGACTCAAATACCAACGCCTGCCTGCTGGCTGAATACTACAAAGAAAATGATGTGCCGATTCAGGTTATCGGTTGTCCTAAAACGATTGACGGCGATCTGAAAAACGAATACATCGAAGCATCTTTCGGTTTCGATACTGCCTGTCGCGTCTACAGCGAACTGATCGGTAACATTCAGCGTGATGCCAATTCAGCAAAAAAATACTGGCATTTCATCAAATTGATGGGGCGCTCAGCTTCACACATCGCTCTCGAATGCGGTTTGCAGACTCAGGCAAACATTACCATCATTTCAGAAGAGGTTGAGGCAAAGCGCCAGACGATTGACGATATTGTTGATGATATTGTAGAAGTCATCGTTGCCCGTTCAGAAACTGCCGGCAACTTCGGAACAGTCCTTATCCCTGAAGGACTGATTGAATTTATTCCTGAAATGAAAGCATTAATCAGTGAGTTAAATGACCTGTTGGCAAAAGAGAGCGAAGCTTTCCAGACCCTGCGTGGCCGTTCAGAACAGCTGGCTTTCATCAATCACCATCTCAGCAAAGATACCTCATATACCTTCAGTTCACTGCCTGCAACCATTCAGGTACAGCTGACCATGGATCGTGACCCACACGGTAATGTTCAGGTCTCACTGATTGAAACTGAAAAATTGCTAGCAGAAATGGTTGCGCTCAAACTTAATGAAATGAAAGCTGCCGGTACTTATAACGGTAAATTTTCTGCACAGACCCATTTCTTCGGCTACGAAGGCCGTTGTGCTGCTCCATCCAATTTTGATGCAGACTACTGTTACAGCCTCGGTTACAATGCGACAGCTCTTGTTGCGGCCGGCAAAACAGGCTACCTCTCATCGGTGCGCAATATGACCAAAGATTCAAGCAAATGGATTGCCGGTGGTATTCCGATCACCATGATGATGAATGTTGAACGCCGTCATGGTGCCGACAAGCCGGTTATCCAGAAAGCATTGGTTAAACTGGATGATGCACCATTTATGCATCTCCTGGCTAACCGTAAAGTTTGGGCTATTAATACCGATTATGTCTATCCTGGTCCAATTCAGTATTTCGGACCATCATCTGTCTGTGATCTGGTTACAGAAACTCTTAAATTGGAAAAAGGTGTTTAATCATCATGGAAACCAACAACAGTTTTGATGTTACTTATGTAGCAGAATTGGCCAGAATTGAACTCAATGACGCAGACAAAGCCAGGCTTCAGCAGGATATGCAAGCAATTGTCGGCTATATTGAGCAATTGAATGAAGTTGATGTCAGTGGTATTGAGCCGACCGCTCATGCCGTAACTCTGACTAATGTTACCCGCGAAGACCGTGCCGGGAAATCGGTGCCGCGTGAAACAATGCTGGCCAATGCACCAGCGACTGTTAATGATGATGAACTAATTAAAGTGCCTCAGGTTCTGCCGGGCGAAGGAATGGCCTGATTATGAGTATAGATATAAAAAATCTCTCAGTCAGCAGTGCAGCTGAACTGCTTAACAGCGGTAAAATATCCGCAGTTGAATTATGTAATGCCTTTATTGCCAGAATTGATGCAATTGACAACCAGATTAAAGCATTCCTTAAGCTTGACAGGGCAGAGATTATTTCAGCGGCTGAAGCCGCTGATCAACGGCACAGTACCGGCAATCAACTCAGCGAATTTGACGGTATTCCTATTGCGATCAAAGATTGTATCGTTGCCGAAGGTCAAACCTGCAGCTGCGCGTCAAAACTGCTTGAAAATGTAGTTGCACCTTACGATTCAACCGTCGTAGCCAAGCTTCGTGCCAAAGGTTTCATTCCGATGGGGCGAGTTAATATGGATGAATTCGCAATGGGCTCAACCTGTGAAAACAGTGCATTTCAGAAGACTGCTAACCCTTGGGATACCGAACGGGTTCCCGGCGGTTCAAGTGGTGGTTCAGCGGCTAGTGTCGCGGCATCAGAAGTCCCTGCCGCGCTTGGATCAGATACCGGAGGTTCAATCCGTCAACCTGCATCATTCTGTGGTTGTGTCGGTCTAAAACCAACCTATGGTCGCATCTCACGTTACGGTCTCGTTGCCTTTGCCTCATCACTCGATCAGATCGGTCCATTAACCCACTCCGTGCTTGATGCCGCAATTCTGCTCGACACCATCGGCGGTCATGATAAACGTGACTCAACGTCACTGCCTGATGCATGTGAAGGCTTTGCGGCGGCGGTACGCGCGGTGGCTGGCAAAGATCTGACTGGCATAAAAATCGGCTTGCCCAAAGAGTATTTCTCAGCCGAAGGTCTTGAACCAAGTATCAAAGCCATCACTGATGCTGCGATAGCAACCTGCAAAAAACTTGGTGCGGAGATCGTTGAAGTTTCTCTGCCGCATACAAAATATGCAATCTCCGCATATTATATTATCGCCACCGCTGAAGCCAGTGCCAATTTGGCGCGTTTTGACGGGATCAGATATGGAGCACGCGCTCCGGAAAGCAAAGATCTGGTTGATTCATACTTTAAAAGTCGTGGTGCTGGTTTCGGCGATGAAGTTAAACGCCGCATTCTGCTCGGCACCTATGTGCTCAGCAGTGGCTATTACGATGCCTACTATCTGAAAGCCCAGAAGGTAAGAACGTTAATCCGGCGCGACTTTGAGAATGCCGCTAAAGAGTGTAATATTATTTTGACTCCGGTAGCACCTTCAGTGGCATTTAAATTTGGCGAAAAATCCGATCCATTACAGATGTACCTGGCCGATATCTTTACCATTGCGCTTAATCTAGCCGGCAACTGTGGAATTTCAGTACCAGCAGCAATTGAACCCGACAGTGGCATGCCGGTCGGTATTCAACTGATAGCCCCGACATTGCAGGAAAAAACCCTACTGGAAGTTGCTGCGATATTCGAAGCCAATCGCGAACAGTCTGAGTTTGCGGCGAATCTATAATGCCAGATGCGTTAATTAGTCGAGGGAGTCGAACGGTCGAGGTAATCGAGCATCGATTAAGTCGAATCTCTCGAAAAAACTAAAAACTAGGAGCAACTATGTTCGGCGGCACTGGAGGATATTTTCGATTAGACTCATGGCTATTGGCTAACATCGTCCAGGTCTGAACACAGCGTTTTTGTCAAAGATTCTTAAATTATAAAAATGATCCGGGTGGGCGGCAATATGCCCAAATGACCCAGGCCGCCAGATCGGGTTGCGCCAATAACGCTGAAGGTTCGGCGCACCACTTCACGCCAAACGGAAATGCTGCTTACCGATGTGGCGAGGTCAAGTCTGGCTGAATTGTCTGGCGACTATATCAATTGACTATTACTTCAGGATAAAGTACCTTGGAACAAGGATACTCCAGAATCGCAAGAAATTTATGCTATCCGATTGGATAAAGCAGAATACGGCACCGATGTCGTGCATGACAGTTGCGTTCATATTCTAAAACAGCAGAAAAAAATTGATAAGTGGCTACAATCCGACAATGACGTGATGATGGCTAATTGCCTGCTGATACTCATTGCCAGGGAGATAAACATGCTTAATCGGCAAATGGAATCACAGGGAACAGCATTTAAAAATGAAGGCGGGTTTCGTGAAACTCTTACCCGAGTCAGAGTTGAGTCAAAGGCGCAACAGAAAAATGCTCCGGAATGCCCTGAATGCGGACGTTTAATGACTAAACGCAAAGCTCGCAACGGTAAAAATACCGGCAAAGATTTCTGGGGATGTACCGGTGTTAGAAAAATAGAAAGTTAGAAAATTCTCGACTAACTCGATTAATAAAAGGCTAAGTTATGAAAAAATTATTATTAGTTTGTGGGCTGATAGGGTTTGTGATGTTCAACAGTTTTGCGCTTCAAGTAGGTAATACCGCACCGCGCCTGGATGTCGATAAATGGCTTAAAAACGGCCCGGCATCGATTATAATGAAAGCTACAGAAGATGATTCAGTCAAACCATGTCGCGCGGTTGTCTTTTGGGGCACCTGGAATCCCAACCTGAAAAATGATATTTTAACCCTGAACTACCTTCAACACCGTTACCGTAAACAGGGTTTACAGATAATTGCCGTAAGTCGTGAACCGGTAAAACAGATCAAAAAGGCACTAAAAGTTTTCCCGGTAAATTATGCTATCGCAGCCGACCGCGATAGTCGTACGACACTGCAATATATGGGAGATGATCATGTTTTTCCGAAAATTTTTCTGGTTAATCAGCAGCGTGAAATCATCTGGAAAGGTGAAATTGCCGACCTTGAAAATATTCTGAAAAAATTCTTCAAGGGTAATTTTGATGTTAACCGACAAGTTACTATCGATAAAATGCATAACAAACTGCGCCTGACACTACGCAGTTTCAACACCCAGGATGCTGAAAAGATAATTAATAATATATTGCGCGATGACCCCACAGACGGTTTTGCCATTCGCGCCGCCATGTTCATTTACGAAAAAAGCAACCGCCCAGCAACCGCCATTGCATTTATTGATAAACGTATCGCCGCAGTTAAAGATGATATTAATCTCCGACTGATGAAACTACGGCTGATGCAACAATACAGCCCTGATAAAACAACTGAGATCAATACCTTTGCCAAGCAAGCGTTAAAAGATTTCAGCGAACAACCTGAAGCACTTAATGATCTGGCATGGTTCCTGCTGAACGGTTTTCCTTTCACCCCGGACATTATTTTAACCGCGCTTAAAGCGGCTCAAAATGCAGCAGCCAAAACAGTTGATGATAAAGATGTTGAAAAAAAGGCAATCATCAATACCACTCTGGCTAGAGCCTATTGTATTATCGGCAATCCAAAGCAAGCACTGAAGCTTCAAGAGCAGCTTTCGCTAACCATCACCAACCAGCAACAGAAAAAACAATCACTTAAATATGAGAAATATTACCGTCAGCTGGTGAAGTTACGCAAACGTAAAATAATGCAGAATTAATTGGCTGCTAAGGGCTAGCTCAAAAATAAGTTGGAGAATTTCGCGTAGAATGCGAATAGCTGATTAAGGCACGAAAGTGTTTACATAGTAGGACTATATAAATATTTTCATAACGCAGAGCATCTGTTTGCAAGCAAGTGAAAATCCAAGTTATTTTTTTGTGAGTCCTAACGTAATTTGAGCGTCGCAAGCCCAGCAAGCGCAGCAACGCCGGCAATAATCCAAAAACGCGCGACTATCTGCGTTTCGGTCCACCCTTTCTGTTCAAAATGATGATGAATCGGGGTGCAGAGAAACACCCGTTTACCAGTTAATTTAAATGAGGCGACCTGAATAATGACAGATAGAGCCTCCATGACAAAGACAAAGCCAACAATCAGTAAGGTTAATTCCTGACGGACAAGGACGGCGATCAGCCCGATAGAACCACCAAGAGCCAAACTACCGGTATCACCCATAAATACCGATGCCGGATAACAGTTATACCAGAGAAACCCGATACAGGCACCGGCAATTGCGGTGGCAAACACCACCACCTCACTTGAGCCAGCAATAAATGGCACATTAAGATATGAGGCAAATATTTTATGCCCACAGGTATAGGCAAATACAGCATAGGCCAAGGCACAGAAAATACAGGTGCCAACTGCCAAACCATCTTTACCATCAGTAAGATTTACCGCATTAGATGAGCCCACCATCACCACCATAGAAAAGAGTATAACCCCCCAACCGGCAATTAAAGGAAAAGCTAGAAACGGCACCATTAATTGCCGCATCAGCCCACCGCCGGGCTGAATTTTACCATTAAGCACCATTTCAGCCGTCTCCGGCAAGCTGTCCAAGTAAACAATTGCCGCGATAGCAATAATTGCCTGAAGCAGCAATTTAACTTTCCCGGCAATGCCGTCACGATTACCTTTGACTTTAGCATAATCATCAATAAAGCCCAGTGTACCAAAAGCCAATAGCGTGCCGACAAAAGCAATAATCATTGAATTCCCCGGCATACCCCAGGCGATAGAAGAGATTGCGATTGCGGCGACAATAAGCACGCCCCCCATGCTGGGAGTTTTATCTTTGTTACGGTCGATAAATTTTTCATCCATCAAACCTTCATGCCGATTAGGGGCATTGGTTCCCAATCGCTTCAACAGTTTTATCGTCAATGGTCCAAGTAAAATAGTCAGCAACATCGCCGTTGCACCCGCACCAGCGGCACGAAAAGTAACATATTCAAACAGTCGAAACGGTCCAAAAACATCTTTAAATTCAGCAAGCCAATAAAACATCAATAATATCTCTTTATTTTGGAAGTTATACCCTTATCAGGTAGGTTTAATAAAACCGGCTATGCCGGAACGTCGAACATCTGACGTTCAACATCGAACGTCGAATGAAGGGGAAAATACCTACCCGAGCATAGCGACAGATGAAACGCAATGTAATAATTCCCTAATTAAGCGAACATAGCCGGCTGCACCGGAACTTTTTAGACAGGATAAACGGGATGGTGAAAATTTTTCATCCTGTATAGTCATGTTAATCCTGTCTAAAATAGATTTTCCTATCAGGCAAAATATAGTAGCAAAACGTCTAATAATAGTTACAGCAATATTGCTATATTGTCAACGTATAAACCAGAGAAACTGCAAAAAAATCTGTAGCACATAAAAAACACGAAAATAGTGGTTAGTAGTACAGTATTACAGTGAAGCCGTCATGGAATCCCAAACATTCAACGTTTAAAAGTAAAACATTTGGAAGCCGAACAGGTCATCGTTTTCTGATGGCAAACCGGCCATCTCAGCTTTTTTCCAATGAGGTCATCATTATTATTCAAATACGCAGAATATGAATTAATAATATGTAGGTCTTCAGGCGAAGAAGTTATTATACTGCCAGTTCCACCTTCGATTACCTTAGCAATCACTGTCATATCAAGACAACTTGAACAACGAATTATGACCACCGACAATTCCGGCATCAATCGCCACTTCGCCACATAGCGTACCATTCATCCAGAAATTCTGCCAACCGGAAGAACTCATGGTATGTTCAAGCACCGCCTGTACCGGCCATCGCATGATAACCTAACAGTATCACGCCATCAAATGAATCAATATCAGAAATACGTTCAATTGGTGGCATGCCTTGAACATATTCAGCTCGCGGATCAAGTTGATCCCAAATAAAGTTATATCCAGTGCAATGTGCATCACGCACCACAACCTTTGTTGCACCACCAGCAAAACAGCCTTCAATACAAGCATTAGCATCCGCAGTCAGATACCGTCGCCCCTCCTGATAATGTGCCTCATTCCCCATAACCTGTGATTTACGTAAAATGCCGCTAATGCCTTCCATATCCACCATTACAAAAATATTAATTTTATCCCCAGTTGTTATTTATAAATCTTCGATCTTAACTTTAAATTCATCTGAGTTAGCTTTCAGTTCAGGTGCGTAGATACCGAGCCCTGAAGCTGGCAGGGCACTGAATACCCCGGGTATTTCTGCTCGAATCCGATAACTGACACTGTGCTTGCCGCGCATTAAACGGCGGACAAAAAAGCGGACATTCGCATCCCGGAACTCAACATAGGCTCCGAGGGCGTTACCGTTATAACCACTGCGAAGATCGACCGGTTCACCACCGGCGAATTTGCGATCTTCAAACATCATATATGAATAATCATTTTTACTGGCAATAATCAATTCAACCTCGATCAGATCGCCACTTTCAACTTTATCACCGGTGGTCAATGCGACCCGACGATATTTCTGAACTTTCATATCAATCGCCTGGCCTCTGGCTCCAGCGGTTTTGACCGTAGCCTGTCTATCCCGTTCAAGGCGATAATAACGGCGTTCAACTTTAATTTCAAGCCCGGCTTTTTTAATGAATTTCTCCAGACTGAAATATGCCAGATAGGCATTGAAGTAGAGCGTGCCTTCGCCCTCGCGTTGCAATTCAATCGTATGTTTGCCGGTAGTCAGCTCTTTACCATACATAACCAGACTTGAATCGAAGGTAAACAGATTAGCTTTAGTTATTTTTACCGATTTTGTCAATTTACCATCAATAATCAGCTTAACCGTCATATCAGGATTAAGTTCATTGCTGGCAACCAGATAACCGGCAAGTGCTTCAAGACAATAGGCAGTATCACGCGTCGAATTCCAATAGGTCGCATGTTTGCGGTTATTAAGCAGATATTTAACCAACCTTGATGCAACATCACTGCCCGGCGCAGTACGATTGAGCAATTCAAGATATGCGGCCTGCGTTTCATATTCAGAACCATACCAGAACCACCAGCGGTTGCTGGCCGGCATTCGCAGCCAGGCAGTCTGATTCTCATCATCCTGCATCAGGAACTGTTCAATATTACGCTTGAGCATTGCCATTTGCGCTTTTTCGCCGCGTCTTTCCAGAGCTAGGGCGAGCAAAGCTTTACCGTAAAGCGACAAGTTATGACGCTGCTGATAAAGATAACCGCTCATTGCGGCCATATTATCATCATTGACATTAGCCAGACTCAACACCCGTAAAATCAGGGCATCACTGTTGTCTATCGAATATTTTCTGTCCCGAATATCAATCAAGCGCTTACGTTGTGCGACTTTCAGCCATTCAATACCTCGTTGCAGTGATTTACTGTCAACTGCAACCCCATTATCACGGGCAATCAACAGTCCCCTGACAACTTGAGCCGTGGTATCAATCCATGAATGTTCATTATAACCGCTAAACCAGCCCCAACCACCGTCACTGTTCTGCATAAAACGTAATGCCTTGATACCTTCAGCAACCAGTTGCTTAAGTTTTTGGTCATCAAACACCGGATTCCCCTGCCAGCGTTGCTGCCACTGCTTGGCACGTTTATCAGCCTTCCCCAGTTCCTGCGGATTAAGATTGGTTATTTTGTCCTTAATCTGCTGCAAGTTTACACCAGTACGTTTCAGTGTCTGCTGAACAATTACCGCCGGCAGAAAACGATTCAAAGTTGCTTCGGTATTACGGTAATCACAGCTTATCAGATAGGGCAGTGCGTCTAGCATGGCCGCTGCTAAAGTCGGCGAATAATTAATTTGCAGTCTTGCGGATTCTATACGCCGCTGTTCAGGCAGATCAATCGTAATAAATGCCCGATCAACTTTTTTAGCACCACGCAATGCACCGCTATATGACAGTTGTTTAGCTACACCGTGCACCAGCACCGGCAAGCTCATTTCCATCGCATCACCGTCCCCCTTGGTTATCGCGCTCATGGTTATCGTCGCCTTGCCTTCGCGCACCGCCTTTACCTGCCAGTCGATCCGCTTTTCTCCCTGTGATGCTATCTCAACTTTTACTGTTTTGAGATTTTCGCCACTTAAAGCGTCACCGCCAAGTTTAAGTTTAACTTCAGCAACTCTGGCTTCCGGCAGATAGTTATGAACAATTGCAGAGATAACAGCCTGATCATTTTCCACCAGAAATCGCGGCAACTGCATTCTGATCAGGAAATCCTTGGTCGTAATAACCTCCGTCTCCCCCTGCCCGACTTTGGTTCCAGCAGCCATACTCCACGCCTTGATTTTCCAGGTCGTCAGATTTTCCGGCATATCCAGCGCAACTTCCACCATGCCTTTATGATTAGTAACCAACGATGCCGCCCAGAATGCGGTATCAGCAAATTGCGTCCGAACTTTAACCTCTGGTGCAGCCGGAGTAGAATCATCCGATGTCGGACTGCCAAAAGTAGCTTCCGATGAATCCATTGCCATCATGGCAGGCGCAGACTTCATTTCCATCATTCTCGATTTCTTCAATCTGGCTCCGCCACCACCGGCAATTCCATCACTCTTACTCTTAATCTCCGGCGAACTCAGCCTACCGAAAACCCCGACATTCTGCAATGGCAGTTCGCCACGCTTAAGAATGTCATAAAACGAACCGTTCATAGAAAATCCCAACCGTAAATAGTAGCGTTTGAGCCATTTCCAGAAAAATGGTTGAATCGCAGTGACATTTGAGCCGCCACTGATATACTCCACAGCTTTATCATAAATTGTCACCACCACTTCACCCTGAACTGGCTTACCGTAATAATCGGTTATTTTCAGTTTTACCTTAGCCTTTTCGCCGGGTTTATAACGCTCTTTGCTCGGAATTACTTCAACATTCAGCACCCGCTTTTCCGGTGGCACCGCAATGCGTTTAACAACTTTATGAATTTTGCCATCAGCAACCGTCCAAGCTTCAATAAAAAAGTTCGGCATATCAGCTTTAGTTATTTTAACTTTTTTCAACATAGTCCTGCCGTTAAGTTTTATAATTTCAGGCAGAACTTTTTTATCATCACCGGCTCTGACAAACAGCATAACAGTACTGCCGGGACGATCTGTATTAATCAACAATTCAAGTTCGTCACCAGGCACGTAACTTTTTTTATCATTAACCAATTCCAATGCGGTAAAGCGAAAGTTATCATTGGGTTTGCCGCTATCAGCAAGCACTGAAAAGATATTACCGCCGATCGCAAAACCGCCCTTGGCATCCTTCAATTCATATTCAATTCGGTACTGACCGGCAGTCGCGACTGAAAACTTCAGTTTTGCATTCCCCTCTGCATCGGTATCAAGCTTCCATTGCCGCAAGGCACGTTCCGCAGGTTTTCCATCACGATCATAACTGATCAAAAACAGCGTTAAACGTCCTTCCCCCGCGACGCCTTTGTTATCAGGTGATATGGCTTTTAGGCCAACTTCAATATCATTATCAACGCGATAAAATCCCATATTAGTCCAACTGCAGATGCGGAACGGATGAACTGCGGCAATAACCTGCCCTTTGCCAACGATAGTCCGCCTGGAACTGTCAACTACCTCGGCAGTAATTTCATAACGACTGTCACGGTCGCCGAACATTGCTTTAGCAGAGGCTGAATCAATAACTACTTTTACCGTACCGTCACTGGAAATATCCACCTCATTTTCAGCGACAACCTCCGGCTGTTGAACTACCGGCCGATACCATGGCAACCAGCGCATAACCGGACATTTCCAGCCCCAACGTTCCCAACCGGGATACCAGCTGTAATCACAGCTGAACCACCAGTAACCGGAACCGTAGAGCCAGTCCCAATATTCGTACGGAAACCAGCTGAAATTATGTTCATAACGTAATACTTTGTATTTAACTTTAGCTTTGGTCACCGGTGCGCCAAAATAATATTTTGCCCGAATTGTCGCGGTAAATTTATCGCCAAGGGTAACCGGATCTTTTGGTGCGTCAACCGTTACTTCATACTCCGGTTTCTTATACTCTTCAACTCTGAAATTAAAATATCCGCCCCAGTTCTTGATGCGAATATTGTAGTTGCCCAGCGTGGCATCAGCAGGCAGTTCGTAACTACCGTCAAGTCCGCCAAATTTATTAGTGGTGATACTTTTCGCCCATATTTTCTGACCACGTGGAGACCAAATCTCTACCGTAACCGGAATATTGCCATAACTTCGGTCATCCTTTATAGCATAAGCAACCTGACGAATCCAATATTTAAAATTAACATCCTGCCCGGGACGATAAACCGGGCGATCACTGATACCGAATATTTTTCGTAAATCATAATTACTCCGATAGCTCTGCGGATACCAATAGGATTCAAACTCCGTCGCGGCAAATCTGCCATTGCCATTCACAATTTTCAGATAATTGAACCCTTTACTGAATTTATTATTTGGAACAACCACCATACCAGCTTTATCTGTTTTAACCGAAAATTTATCAATTTGAATATCATAACGACGCCCACCCAGCCATTTCCCACGCAAATACTTTGTCCGATAACCGAAAAAATCAATTGTCGAATCAGCCACCGGTGCCCCGCTGGCAGCATCAGCGACATAAAACAGTTTATTTTTCCCGGTAACCCGTGAAACAATCGCGGCATTGGTAATCCAGACGATTATCCTGCTGGTATTACCATCAGCCATTTGAGCCTTTAATAGATATATACCCGCCTTGTCAACCGGCATAGTAACCTTTGCCAGCCGGTCAAAATGATTTGCCAACGGCGTCAATTTCATATTCCATTGCTGAACCCGTTTATCGATATAGCGATTTTCATTTTTGTTTACCACCATATAACCGATTCGGTTCAAACGCATCCGTTCCCAGTCCAGTTTTACCGGATTGCTCTCCAGATAACGCTTCACATCAGCCAGATAGACTTCACGTTTAAGTTGATATAACTCAAAAGAAACCTGATCAGCATTACGATAGCGTAGCATCACTTCCGGTTGTCGCCCCGCGGCAAATTTATTTACCGATTGAAAAGTCCCCCAGTTACCAACTATCTGTTCAAGTTTTCGCTGTTTCCATCTATTACGACCATCACCAAAACGCTTGATACTTTCACGCCAAAACCCGGCAGCTTTTACATACTGCCGCCGATTGGAAAAGATCCCGGCAAGCTGGTTGAGGGACTGTTCGGCAACAGAATTTGACCCGGTATTTGCAATAGAAATTGTTCGCCGCAATTGGGTATTTAGCTGAAGAGACTGTTTACTGACAGAACTTGTTCCAGCACCAAATTTTTTAAAGATTGCAATATAATCAGACTGCGGAGGTAGTTTGAACCGCTGACAACCGGAAGCAAGCCTGGCTATAGTCTCATTATCTGACAATAGATGAACAGCAAACGGTCCATCTTTCTGTTCGTCAGGTTTAAGCCAACGTGCCATGGTCTGCACTCCGAACTGCTGCAACAGAAACTTCGCCCAGCTGTAATCTGCCGAGACGTTGCCAAATTGCTTTGATTCATTCAGAGCCCAACGCCAACGCTCACCATCATTCGCGGCATTGGCAAAAGTTTTCGGCAGAGAATAAAATATCGGATTACCATCCGCGTCAACCGGTGCTCCACGCCCACCACGACTGTACCCAGACCACCTATAACCTGTCCGATAATCAGGCAATTCAGTCAAATCAGTCAAATACTGTAACCGCCATGATTGTGATCCTGAACGATTATAACTAAGTGCCTGGGAAAAACGTACAAAAAAATTGCGCTTTTCAGCAGTTGTCGCCTTGTTATTCTGTTGCATAAGCTGCATTGCCTTAATGTAAAGCTGTAAGCTATGACAACGGTCACGTTCAGCAGCAATCACCGCTTCACCGCCACCGCGATGGCTGCCACGCTCAAATTCACCAGCTATCCTAAAACCGTAATGACCAACATTGATATAACTGTTCGCCGCAACTTCAATTACCCGCCAGTCATCCGAATAACGTTTCACTATTTGCGTAATAAAGCCATCAAAATCTTTTTCCAGCCGCAAACGTTTCAGACAGAAAACCGCATTATTGAGTAATTTTGCGTTATCGACTGCCGTCGCCATATATTTTTTATCCAGCAGCAGTTTATGATAAACATTAAATGCGTCACGATAATTACCCTGATTCTGTAATGCCTCCGCATTTTTCGCAGTCACCTTAAGGTTTACCGTTACTGCTTTGTTTTTAGTTGCCATATTTTTAGCAACCGCGTTTTTCGCCGCGGCTGCATTTTTTGCATTTACCGCGATTTTATTTGATTCAGCAAACAGACAAACTGCCGCCATCATGCAAGCAAGTAATAATGTAATTTTTTTCATCGAATAATCTCCTTTAAAAATTTAAGCCACACGAATCTTTCCAGTTTAAAGCCCCAAACACCAAGCCCAACTCTAAGTTTTCCTCTGTGAAACTCTGTGGTTCTCTGTGTAACAGCTTCTCAAGCCCCAAGTTTCCAGTTTCTTTTAAATATACAAAAGCAAAGTTAAATATCAACCTAATTGGTCGAGCATCCTAATATTTAACCACTCTTTTACTTTATGACAACAAATCAGCAGTTTTATTAGCTGCAATTACAAAAAAAACATTTGACAATTTTCAATATGTAAAGTATATATAAAAGACAAGGCTGTTCAATACGACAGTATTACAAACCCAAGAAGTAATTGCAAATAATTTAATCTAATAGGAAATTGTATTTCCAGCTGTTAGTTTCACTTTGTGGTTTTCAACAGGCGACATCCCTGGCGCATAACCCCTAATCCCCTTTGGAAATTATTTGTCAATGCGCCTGGAAGTCGCAGACTACGGCTTTAAGTTCCGGCGTTGTCGAGCGAAGCAACACCTGAAAGAACCCGGTTATGTTCACATCTATTCTTAATGACTCGTGCGAAATAGAGATTTTACATGCCAGTCGACAGTAATCAGTTGCCAGTCGACAGTTTTGAAAGTAAAGACCGGAATATAACCGGTAAAATAGTAATTTATCTGAAAAATCAGGAAATTTGGGCATAGTAAGCCCTGCATTTGAAAAAATGCGTGTTG
>JAKIUY010000196.1 GCA_021647315.1 Victivallaceae bacterium | reverse complement strand
AAACTTAACGATGTATTTATCATTGTGGAGTCCTCCTTTTTTTGAGTTACCGTAATATACTTTACGGATAAGGTTGCTCCACTCTCTTTTTAATCTTTTTTAAAAATTGTTAGGACACATGTGAAAAATAATATATCACGACAATGAAAAAAAAACAATTTTAACCTTAGCATAATTGCTATAAAAAAATAGCCCAGAGCACCAGCTACTAAATTAAATATCATTTGAAATCTATCCATTACGGTGCTACTGTTTTGAACCGTACCTACGGCACGGTGATTATTTGGGGACGATAACCACGGGTTTCACTCATGGCTACGATTAAATCGTCCCTGCGGGACTTAACCATTAACCATTAATAACATATGCATACTTCAACTCATGTACTGTCCGGCTGGTGCGTCGGCAATATTTTTAATCTTACGGGGCGTGAACGGCTCTTCTGTATGATAGCGGCCACAGCGCAGGATCTGGATGGGCTCGGCATTGTTTTCGGCCAGAAATATTATTGGGATTGGCATCATGTGCTCTTCCATAACCTGCTTAGCGCAATAGTATTAACCGGCATCCTCGTTATTTGGTCAAAACACCATATCAAAGCCGCCCTGCTCTATTTCAGTCTGTTTCATCTCCACCTGTTGATGGATTATGTTGGCTCCGGTGAACTCTGGACCATTCACTATCTCTATCCTTTTAACAAACTGGAACTGATGTGGCAACATGCCTGGCCGATGTTTCCCTGGCAGAATATCACCGCCGGGTTCATTCTAATCGGCTGGACGATTCTAATTGCTGCCCAAAAAGCCCGTACTCCACTCGAACTGGTAATGCCATCACTTGACAGACAGTTAGCAGCTAAAGCCCGAAATATGCTTTCATCCCTCTCAAAAGAAAAAATAACCAATTTTTAGGTAGTGTCAAAGGCGACATGAAAAAAGATGAAAGTTTTATCGCAGTAGTTTAATTGCAGTTTAGTATCATTTCGCCGTCATAATTCAAGCGAAAAATCAGCATAAACCGCTCGCAGGCTCGCTATTTATATGATTTTATCGTTTGAGTTATGCCTGAGGCTAAAATGATGGCAGGGGATTGTTGAAAAAAGAAAATTTCTTTTTTTCGTGTTAATTGAAAATTGAATGAAATGGTTTTTTATATTGCCTTTTTAAGCAATGTACTCCACACAGCTCTATGCCGTTGAGGCGCATTGCAATGTCCGCAGTTGCAACCGTCCGGCGGGATCATTGAGTTTTCATGCCGGCGAACTGGCGAGATCGTTTTCCCGGTTGCCTGCTTATGAACAACTTGAAGATGCTGCCAGTTAAGACTTGACTGCTTCGGTCTGAGCGGTTCTGTCAGAGGACGCACCATATCTGTTCTGAAATCACGATAGTGAGGTGGTTTTGCTTCCGGCTTCAGATCAATATCGGAACGGGAATTAGACAGTACTTCATGAAAAATAATTATAGCGGAGGCAAGTTCATTATACGTTAAACGACGGCAAAACCATTTTACAATTTTTAATATATTTGTTTCCAAGAGAGTGTTTCCTTTTTTAAAAAAGGTGATTGCTTAAGACAACTGGGAACCTCTCTTGATTTTATATCAAAAATCGCAATAAAAAAGGGGGAGAAGGCTTTTACTCTGTTTTTTATTGATTTTAAGTAAGAAAACAGGTCTGTAACCATAGGTAAGGGTTGACAGAACCCAGCACATATAAAGGACAATAAAAATGAAACTATCATGCACCCCGATTAGCGTTATGCGAACATTCAGTGAAGGTCAAATGGATTTAGCGGGCTATCTGCGTTTTTGCCATGAACTGGATCTGGATGGTATTGATCTGCTGGACTGGCAGTGTTATCCGGCAACCTGGAATGGCTTTGAGACTGACATCGTCAAGTTGCCAGGTCTGCTGAAAGAATACAGACTTGAACTGGCTGCCTATGCAACGAGAAATGATTTTGCGACAACTGATAACGAAGAATTTCAGCGTAATGTTGATATTGTCAAACAGGCAATAGAAGATGCAGTACGCTTAAGCGTCAGAACTTTACGTATTTTCGGTGGTTACTACAAACTTGATACTAATGGCAAACCACTGATGAGTTACGCTGACGGCTTGAAAAAAGTGGTTGGAGGCATTGAACAATGCCTGCCACACGCAGAAAAACATCAAGTAGTTTTGGCCCTGGAAAATCATGGTTCACTGCCCGGGCATTCGTATGAACTGAAACGGATTATGGAATATTTCAATTCGCCTTACTTGCGTTGCACTTTCGATTGTGCCAACTTTGTCGCCAATAATCTGGATGAACATGAAGATCCATTGGTCGCCTTTGAAACACTTAAAGACTATATTGCACACGTTCATGTAAAAGATTTCGGGCCGGGAGATTTTTATAAAGAGCGCAAAGTTGAGGCATATATTGCCGGTGAAGGCGATGTGTCATTGCGGCAGTTTTGCGCAATGCTCGAAGCTTCAGGTTATGCGGGGTTCTGTTCGCTGGAATATGAGGCAGCATTTAAAGTGCCTGAATTAACAGGCGTCACTAGAAGTTTTGAATATTTGAAAGACCTCAGAGATATTCAAAAAATCTGGGGAAAGTAGGGATCAATATTATGAATAAAAAACTACGCGTCATGTCTATCATGGCGCATCAGGATGATTTTGAGTTCAACGCAGGCGGTTTTTTTGCACTGCTGCGAAAACATTATGGCGAGCAGGTTGAGCTGAAGATAGTGACAACTTCGACCGGGGCTTCAGGGCATCATAAAATGGATTTGGCTTCAACAGCCAAACGGCGCGATCAAGAGGCCAGAAACAGTGCGAAAAAAATCAATGCCGCTTATGAATGCCTGCGTCAACTGGATGGCAAGCATGTTGACGGACAGGTGATGATTGAGCGTAACCTTTTAGGTGGACTATGGAATACAATTCGCGAGTTTGAACCAGATTATATTTTCTGCCCACCAGTTATTTCAGATCCATTAGCCGGCATCCATATTGATCATTACCATACCGCACAGGCAGTAAGGCTGGTGGCATATCAACTATGTGTGCCTCATGCCTACCCGACAATGGCAGGCAAAGTAAAACAACGCGTCAAAGTGCCGATTATCATTAATGTCGATGATGTTTATACCAATGGCGGTGATTATCATTTCAGTTGTGATATAAGCGGCGTCTATGAACTTAAAGCAGCAATGGCAGCCTGTCATAAATCGCAAATTTATGAATGGCTGCCTTTTGTCGACGGTCGTGATGAACCGCTCACTCACGCGGAATGGCAGGAGAAGTTCCGCAAACGCCACATAGCGGTAAATCAACGTTACCAACAACCAGCAGATTCCCCCAGGGAATTTTTCCGAATAACTCAATGGGGAGGTGCCTGGGATATAGAAAAAATAGGGCAGGATTTCCCGTTTCATTGTTTAAAAAAGCGGAATGATTAATATGACTCTAATGTTAATGGCACTAATTGAGAGAATAAAATTAGTCAATACTTCTAGGATGTGGATAAGTATAATGACTATAATCATAAGGTAACTTTTCTAAATGAAAATCACGGTTTTTAACTAACAAAGTTAAATCATAATTCAACAAAGATGAAGAATAGCCATTGTTACCGTTAGAAGAAGCTAAATATATCTGATTATACAAATTATTATCAATAAACAAAATTCCATGCTATATTGTTTTTTTATGCATACCTAACCTTATCCTATCATTTTATCTTGAAGTTGAATTCCCAATACAATATTAAAAGTTCACTACCATCCCATAACTCTTAAAAACTACTAATCTAGATCTTTTTTTGAGGACAGCATGTCTTATTATCAATATACCCCATTTTTCGTTTTTTAAAATCTTGAACTTATCCACCTGGAGCCAATCCAGGCAAATATGCCAATTCTGGAGCGGCTCCCTGCCTGCTGTCCCACAGCATTCAAGAACGCTTGACATATCAAGACAACTCCACAGCACTCCTCGCAAAACGGTAAACAGTCTCATGAAACTATGACTCCATTTACTTTGCCATGCAATAAAGCGCAAGAGTATATAAGTGAGTAACGCAGTCCATATCTGCCAACGTATTGCATTTTCATTGTATCCCACAAAATCAGCCAGTTTTAGGGTTTGCTTAATTTCCTTGAAGAATACTTCTATTGCCCAACGAGCCTTGTAGAGGTCACACAGATTGAATTAGCAGACCAAACGAAATTATTAGTTATAAACGTCATTTTTTTCATCTTTCCATTAATTTCGACCATAGCTTCAACCAGCCTGAATTCCTGTGGATACCATTTTGAAGTATTCACT
>JAKIUY010000195.1 GCA_021647315.1 Victivallaceae bacterium | reverse complement strand
GGAACCTCTCTTGATTTTATATCAAAAAGCGCAATAAAAAAGGGGGAAGACGGTTTTTCTCTGTTTTTTATTGATTTTAAGTAAGAAAATAGGTCTGTAACCATAGGTAAGGGTTGACAGTACCAATCGGTGCAAAAGGAAAATATTATGAAAACTCAAATCTTAAAAATCTTGAAATGCACTGTTGTGCTTGCAATAATTTGCACCGTTACATTAAGCAATGCCATGCCAGCTTACGATGATGTGTTGGTGGTTATCAATGATGATTCTGAATCATCAGTAGAAATCGGCAACTATTTTGTCGCACAGCGCAAGGTACCGGCAATTAATGTTTGCCATATCCAGACTCTAGACAGACAGGCAACGAGTGATGCTTCACCAATGGCTTCAGATGCCGAAGTCAAAGCTATTAATGACATTAAAGACTATCTGATTGATAATAATCTTGAAGATAAAATCAACTATATTGTTCTAACCCGCGGCATTCCATATAAGGGTACTTATGAGGGCAATGAACACCTGTTTGACCTACAGTTATTAACCTCACTGGCTGACCTGAAATACGGCAGCGGCAGTATTTTTAAATTCAACCCCTTTTATTACTATATCAATGAAAATTACCAGGATTTGGTCAACTATAAATTCACGAAAAAGAAATATGGCTACTATATTGTGACCCGACTGGACGGTACTGGTGTCAGCGGTTCAAAAAACATGATTGACAACTCCGGCTATCCGGCTTACCATGCTTACGACAAAGACAATATTAAATATCTGGTTATTCCACCGAAATTCACGACAACAACAGGTAGTAAAAAAGATGAAATTGACAAACGTGCTAATATTAAAATTGTTTATCCTGACATGTTCGATGCCGGAGGCAGTGGTCTTTTGTTGCGCGATGTTGCAAAAGAAATCAGTTTTGCCTATTTTAACTGGGTTGGTAGCGAGGATGATTTTACCGCATGGTATTCCAACTATGAAGCATCATTCGAGTATCCTACGCCCTACCGCGGCATTGAGTTCCTGCCTGGAGGTATTGTTGAAGCGTTCCGTTCATTCCCCGCGAAATCATTAAACCGAAATCAAGGCGGCGTAATAGAGCTAGATCCCACAACCGGCCAATATAAAGATTTTAAAAAATATATAAGTGGTGATGACCTGCGTTTCCGTCATTTAACCAGTGTTGCCTATGATCCGGTTAATGACTGGGTCTGGTGCGGAACTGGTGATAATCAGTTTGATGAAGCCCAGGACTATGGCGACACCCAGGTAAGTGATACAGCAAAACAGAAATACGCAAAACACCGCGGCGGCGGTATCGGAGTTTTCAAAGCCGACACCGGCGATATTGTCAGCCATTTTTCTCCTGACAGCACCGCTTTTTATACTCCGACCGCCAGTGGACTCAGTAATGCGCGAGTGGGTGCACTAGTCTATGATAAATTTGATAAACTAATGTGGATTGCTCATCATGAGGGAATTCAGTATTATGGTCTGCAAAACAAAACCTGGCACTCTATTCCTGAACTTACTAATGAATTCGTAGCAGCCTATAATATTTATGTTGATCCCTTTGATACTGACAAAGTCTATTTTTCTTTTTACTATGAAGATGGCACCAACAGCGTTGTTTCATCAAAAATAACTGCTGCAAGGACTAAAATATTTGAATACAGTAAAAGTACCAAAGCTGTTACTTCTTATCACATAAGTGATTCAGCGGGCGTTATTCCGCTCATAACCAAAACTTCATCTGATGTCATGTGGGTGACTTGGGGCAAAAGTCTAATAAAATATAGATTGAGTACTAAGACTGTACTTCAGACGATAGACCTGCAAGACGTCGTAAAAGATGAAACAGTCAATGTAGATGGTAAAGATTTGCCTATTTTGACCCCAATATTAAACCCACGCGCCCTTGTTTCAACTATTAATTCAAGCGGTGAAAAAATTATCTGTGCCGCTTTTACCACCAGAGCATTTAAGAAAAATGATCTTGCTCCAGTTACTGGTTATGTATTACGTATCAAAGAAACTGGAGAAACTACATCCGCCAACACCCTGATTCATCACTCTGATTGGGAATTTGGCTCTAATATAAAGCAGGTTCAATCATTAGTTATAGATCCAAATGATGCGGATAATCTATATTTGGCATTTGATTCATTTTATCCTGTTATATCAAAATCCACAGATAGCGGAACAAGCTGGATAACTTTTACCACGAATGGCAATACCAGCAATTTACTGGGCATGACGGTTGCGGAGAATGGTAAAGTCTATATCGCCCGCGGCTCCTATGTCGGGCAGCAGATAGTCGGGGATTTTATTCTTGACGGCGCGGTCGCCACCGGTGGCGGGATGACCCATGATTCAATGTATTATGATGAGAATGATCACTCTAGTTTTGTGATGCCGACAAATACCAGTGGTGTTTACAGCGGTAACACCGGTGAAGCCCGCACTGCCCAGACCCAGGTTGAAGCAATGATGTTTATGGTGCTTGACGGTTACAGTATTGCCGACGCGCGTTTCGGCATATTTAAGACCTATCCGCAGCATGGTAGTGGTGGTCATATGTCCCACATGGTTGCCATACCGCCTAAATGCGCGCCGTTCGCACCGCGGGTCGATGAAGACAATACCGATTTCAATGTTAAAGAGTACAATTTTATTGAGATAATTCTTGACAGCCCCGGGCTGATAGAGAGTATGGACGGTTTTTTCCCGTTAACGATCAACAGTACCACAGTGAAGCTGTTTGACAATAATAATGATCTGGTAGATCCGTCAACTTATACCATGGTCTACAATCCAATCGGCAATAAAGTCACCCTTACCGGACATTTTACAGAAAGTTCATACTCTATCTTACTGAAATGCGGCAATGACGGCATCAAGAACATCAAAGGCGCCCCGATGCTCAATACCCGCAAGGATGAGTTCAAGGATGAGATCAGTTATTCTTTTTCTAACCGACCACAGGGTGAAACAACTCCGCCGTCGATACCGACCGGGCTCAGTCAAATTGTAAGTCCGGAAGGAATTGCTTTCAGCTGGAATGATTCAAGCGATGATTCCGGTATTGACCATTATGAAATTGTTATGTCTGACAGCAGTGATTTCTCAACGCCGGTCTTTACCGGCAACCCGACCACGAGTAGTTTCTCGACAGCAGTCTGGGCCGTCGGCGTCACCAACTACTGGCGGGTACGGGCTCAGGATACTGAAGGTAACGTAAGCGGCTGGAGTGAAGTTCAAAGCTTTACCGCTCTGGCGGATACCACCCCGCCATCGGTTCCGACCGGTCTTGAGCAAATTGTAAATCCTGAAAGTATTGATTTTTCCTGGAGTGATTCAACCGATGCTTTCGGTGTTGCAGCTTATGAAATAGCCCTGTCTGATAACAGCATTTTCTCCCCGACGACTTTCACTGAATTCCCGGTTGACAGTGAGATATCTGCTGATGTCTGGACTTATGATGTGACCAACTACTGGCGGGTACGGGCACTGGACGCGGCCGGCAACAGGAGTGACTGGAGTGAAGTTCAAAGCTTTGACGGTCCGGCGGATACAACTCCGCCGTCGATACCGGCCGACCTCCAATATGATATAAGTTCAGGGAATATTAATTTTGACTGGAGTGATTCAACTGATGCTTCCGGTATTGCAGGCTATGAAATAAGCGTGATCAGCTTCGCAGATTGGTCTGTAGTCTTCTCCGGTACCCCGACTGAGAGTAATATATCGACAGCAATCTGGGATCATGGCGGATTTACCCACTACTGGAACGTACGGTCACAGGATACTGAAGGTAACTGGAGTAATTGGAGTTCATACATTTTTTTCACCATACCGGCGGATACAATTCCACCGTCAGTTCCGGCGGGGCTGGGGCAGGTTGTAAATTCACATAGTATCGATTTTGACTGGGATGATTCAACCGATGACTCCGGAGTTGAAAGCTATGAAATAGTTGTGTCCGCCGACAGCGATTTTTCAACGATTATATTCAGCGGTTCCCCAATCGATAGTAATGTATCAGCCGCAGTCTGGGTGTATGATGTCACCAACTACTGGAAAGTACGGGCGAAAGACACTGCCGGCAACGTCAGTGACTGGAGTGAAGTTAAAAGTTTCACCGGGCCACCGGTTCCAACTCCGGGAACACTTGAATTCAGTGCCGGGACTTACGCTGTCGCGGAAGATGGTACAACTGTAACCATCACCGTCAACCGTGCCGGTGGATCTTATGGAGCGGTCAGCGTTGATTATGCAACAGGCAGCGGAACAGCTTCATCCGGTTCAGATTATACAGTTGCCAGCGGCACCTTGAACTGGGCAGGCGGCGATGCCGCAGCTAAAACGTTCA
>JAKIUY010000064.1 GCA_021647315.1 Victivallaceae bacterium | reverse complement strand
TAACCATTATAAAACTTATATTTAAAACTTTACTTCTCATGTCAAACTAAACGCACACTATACTTTAAGATATACTAAACGCACGGAATATTTTTTTGAGTGTGCGTTTAACTTTTCAATTAACAATAATAATAAAAAATGGTAAAAAACCATAATGCCTATTGACTTTTTTGTTTTTTTGATGTATAATGATGTATAATGACATATAATAAATGACATTTAGTTGCAATTTACATATAATCAGAAGATGCTATTATGAACTTAGAAATTATTGATTCTAAGCTGAAACCTGTCTATCAGCAGATCAAAGAGCAGCTTGAAGCCTATATTCGCAGGAATAATCTGGCACCCGGAACAATGTTGCCGACTGTGCAGACAATTGCCACCGAAGCCGGGGTCAGTGTTCGTACCGCAGATCGGGGGATGAAAGAGCTGATTAAGAGTGGAATTTGCTTCCGCCGTCCCAAAAAAGGTACATTTGTGGCTGATCAGCAGGAATTACCCATTAATTCAACCACCAAGAAAATCTGTGGAGTTTTATCGGATAATGGTCTTGGAATGCTTGAAAACAATATTGTGACGTTAAGTATTTATCGTGGGATGGTGCAGGAAGCGGCTCTACATGATATTGATTTGGTATTTATTTCGGGAAAAACAGCGGATGCGGCAGAACGCATTGAATTTTATCGCAACAGTCGCGAACTTGAGTTATGCGGGATTCTCTGCATCAAATATTGTGAAGTTGCTGAAAGTATAGAATTGGCTAAGCTGTTTCCTGATTTACGCTTCATCGATGTTAACTATTATACTCACAGTTTTGAAATTTCTCCCGATAATGTAATCGGGGTCTTCAATGATGATTTTAGCGGAGCTTACCAGGCGATGCAGGCGATGCTGGAAGATGATTATCAGCGTGTCGGTATTTTGTCTATTCCGCTTGAAGATGAAAATTATCGTAATCGGATTAAGGGGTTTACCGCCGCCATAACTTCAGCCGACGGGGTGATTGAACATCGTATAATACGGGATGATGTTTTTATGCCCGGCGATTATATACACACGGAGCAGTCTGGATTTAAAATGATGCGACAGCTTATCAGTGAAGGTTTTGACGCGGAGGTCATCGTGTGTACGAATGACCACTTAGCGGCAGGTGCTACGCACTATCTGAAAAAGATTGGTCGTACCGGTATACCTATATGTGGTTATGATAATATGTTACCTGGAATCAGTCGCGATAATCAGTTTTCTACGGTCAGTATTGATTTTGAGGAAATGGGACGCAAAGCAATTAAGATAACCCAGAGTGAGCGTGAACTGTGTCCTAAAGTTATTAAAATTTCACCATTGCTGATTATGCGCAAGCAACAGAAAAAACTGCCGCGAGCTTCAGTGAAAATAGGTAGTAGAGCATTGGAATATGCTTATGCTTAATCAGGTGACACCTGAGGCAGATACCGCTTCAAACTCCGCTCCTGCGTCGCTACGGAAGCGGGGGGATCTAAAGTGTGGTTTTGCGCGAGTGTCCCAGAAATGGCAGGGTTTTGCGAATAACGGTTTAACAAAGGTAGTGAATAGAAGGATGAATAGAATGTTGTTATCACCTTCAGGTAGAAGGCGATGTGTTGTAGTGAGTAGAATGTCATTATTAACCCCCAATAAAGGAGCAGTGTTGTCGTGAATAGAGTGCAATTATTAACCCCCAATAAAGGAGCAGTGTTGTAGTGAGTAGAAGTATGAGTAGAATGTTGTTATCACCTTCAGGTAGAAGGCGATGTGTTGTAGTGAATATAATGCAATTATTAACCCCCAACAAAGGAGAATTCAAGATGAATTCAACTAAAAAACAGACTGTCGGGATGAAGGTTTTTACCCTCATCGAACTCCTCGTGGTTATCGCTATTATCGCGATTTTAGCCTCAATGTTGTTACCGGCGTTGAACAAAGCCCGGGCATCTGCCAGATCGATAAGTTGCAAGGCGCAACTGAAACAATTTGGTACGGCCAACGCAATGTATATGAATGATAATAATGATTATCCGGTGCTTCACGATGCGTCTGGAGTCAAGCATTGGTCACGCTATACGTTTTGGTATGATAATATCAAATCCTATCTAGGAATAAAATCTATTTATACTGGACCAAATAGTCCACGCCCATCTATAAAAACAAGTATTTTTACCTGTCCTGAAGCCACTAAAATTCGTCCCGGGCCGTTGTCTACGACTACCGCTTGGCCGGTAGGCACAGCCTATGGTTATAGTCCCAGTGGCGGTGTGCCGATGTTTGGCTATGGTTGGAACCAGCAACTGCATCGCGGTGGACAGTGGAATCCGATTAAAGAGAGTCAGATCAAAAAACCGTCAAAAGCTTGGTTTCTAGTTGATGCTAATAACCGTCATTTGGATGGTTATTACCCGGGCAATAACGGACGGGAGGTCTATCCAGGACCATTGTGCAAAGTAGCGTATCGTCATAATGATGCCTGGGCAAATCTGGTTTTTATTGATGGTCATGTCGACACCAGTAATCGGGTAAAACCTTACTATATTTTATATGATGTATATGGTCCTTGATTAGACGGTACTCGAAAAGCCTTTTGAATTTTCCGCATCGCGGCAATTAAAGGCTTTTCTCCGCTCCGTATATATTAATTTTTTAATTTTGAATAATTTTCTTTGAAATTGAGGCATTAAAACTATACTTCAAACGGTTGAAATTTTAATTTTTTAATCTGATAGGTATTTCCCTAGTACTTTCACTGCGTGGTTTTCAACAGGCGACATCCTTGGCGCAAAACCTCTGATCCCCAAAAGGGGATCAGGCTCCTTGCGCTTGGAAATCGCAAAGTACTTTAATTCCGGCGCAGCCGGTTATGTCATGCCCTGATAAAGCTATCTCTCTGCCCTTTGCCAGTTACTGGTTGCTTCTAGTCGCCAATAACTTACAAAAAGCAGTTTAGCTTTACCAGCATCATTCATCATTAGATGTCAATATAATAATATTAAAACAGGAAAGCTACTATGACCTTAGAGCGCATTCGGAAAAAATATTTGGTTGTTGTCATGTTATTATTGAGTCTAGCTGCAATGTCATTGCAGGCAGCAGACGGAGTTGTAGTTAACCAGGATTTCAGCAAAATCACCGACCTTAAAGCGGCGGGTTGGAATCATTTTATCGGCAAAGCGACCAAGTTTGAGCTTAAAGACGGGGCACTGAATATTCTTTGCGGGCAAGCTCCATATAAGGGGGGGAATATTAATCGAAGAATTCCCCCGGTGGTAGCAGGGGAGTTAACTTTTGAGGTTGCCTTGAACACTAACAATGGTAAATATGATCATTTTTCACTTAAGGTGCAGTTTTATAATATTATACTTGCGTTCAAAAAACTAGGGACCAGGCATCAACTGTTACGTTATAATTCCAAGCTCAAAAAATGGAAAATACTTGCGGAAAATGTGCCGTTGGGTAAAAAACTCAAGTTCAGAATGTTATTTGATAATGAAGAAAAGCTAGCACAATACTTCATCAATGATATGGAAAGTCCGGTAATGATAGATGAAAATATTGTGCTTACGCCGTGGCAAGGCAAGGATTATGCTTTATTGACTATCGGCAGCTATGGGATGTCCAGTGGTGAAATTGAAAATAAAGTATTCAATCTCCAGTTGGTGAAACTTAAATAATGCCTGAACGGAAACTCTCGATTAAATAATCGGCGTTTGCGTCCAGACTCCAAATAGAGCCTATTCAAGAAGGGTGCGCTGTCGGAGTTCAGAGCTTTAGCGTGCTTTTTTTTTGTGTATTGATGAACTCCGACAAAGGGTACCTTTTCGTATAGAGGTCCAAATAGAGTGTTTGTGTGAAAATGTTAAAAATTATGTTTACGGAGCAACAAATATTGTCATGAAAAAAATCATCCTGTGGGGTATGTTGGCGGTTTTTCATCTGGCGGCATTGAATACTTTGGCTAGAGCTGAAACGAAGCAAAATGTGCTTGAAAACAGTGCGATTGTATTACGCGGGATTGCGTATGAATATTACCGCTTACCGGAATTGTTGAAAGCATTGAGGGTTAAAAATAGTAAAATTTATACTATTACCAATAACGCGCCGGCTTTGACTCCAGTTAATAAATTCCGACTTGATCGGTTGCCAAGAATTTATCCCCCCAAAGCACCCAAATATATTATCATGGCGGATTTTCCGCTTAATAAAGGGGTAATGCCGAAGATAGTGCTGAAATCGCTTATCAGAGATGTTAAGCGCGGTTCAACGCTGGTTATTCTCGGGGGACTGTTTACGCTTAATAAAGGTGAATTCAATGCGACGCCATTGGCATCACTGTTACCGGTTAAAGTCACCGACTGCTGGGCGGTAAAGCACTTAAAGAGTCCACTGAAAACCCTAGGCGGGAGCGTAGCTTATCGACACAACATTCCACTAACGATAGGAGCTGAAACTTTATTTGCGGTTAATGAACAGCCGTTATGGGTCAGCAAAAAATATGGAGTAGGCAAGATTATCGTGTTTTTAGGTATTCCGTCCGGGCATAGCACCGCTTCTGCTGTTTTATTTTGGGAAGATCCGCGCTGGCCATCTTTTGCCGCTAAATACATCAGGTAATACACAAGTGCATTCTTTTAGCTAGAATGGGTAATGAATAGAGAACTTAATGAACTCTGTAATATAGAAAAGTTAAAATTATGAAACCAATATTCTCAATCACTGTTATAGTTTTAGTTATGTCGTACAGTTGGCTTGCGACCGCAGCTGAATTCGGGGTCTATAATCCCCATTCAGTGAAACTGAATGGGGTCGCCTCAATAGAGCTCAATTTACTGGGCATTAAAGATTCTGAGTTCAAATTGATCAGAGTAGATAATGGACGTCAGGTGCCGTATCAGATTATCAGTAAAAACGGTAAGAAACTGTTACTTACAGTTCTGGAACTCAAGGGCCTAGCAGGCGTCAAAATACAACTCCGTTCCGGTAATGGGCGGCAAAAGGCCTTGCTTAAAAACAGTTCGACTAAAGAGTCACTAATAATGGATACCCCGCTTTATCTGCTTGCGTTGAATAAACAACAAGGGTTCACGATGAACGCACTAACGGACAAACAAGGTGGAAAAATTCCACGAATTACCCAAGCTGAACTGATTTTCAGTGCCGGCGGCGAGCAGCAGAAGTATAACGGACATTTACCTAAGCCTGAAAAACTCTATTATCAATCTAAGTCAAAGGTTAGCGGTAACTTTATCTATAGTGGTGGACTTGAAGCGCAATTGGAGCTTAGTTGGCCGTTTGAATTCGGCACGGTGCGGGATGTGGTTACATTCAATGGGATTAATCGCTTAATCCGTCACAACGTGACCTTGAAATATAACAAGATCATGGTACAGGGTGAATATCGGCTGGCACTGCCTCATTTTAGCAGTAGTCAAGGTGAAGGGACAGTGTTTCCGCAGCAGGAACGTTATCCTGAAAAAACTTTTAATACGCCTGGTTATGAATTTGCTTACAATCCTGAAAAAAAATATGGCATTGGCTTGATTGCGCCGCCTGACCAGCCTTTGCGTAATTTTTTCTGGGAGTTTTTAGGCAAATCAGAAGCTGTCAGCTTTGATAAATGTAGATTTTCACTGTTCACCAAACAGTTGAGATATACTAATTTACCGGGAACCTTTAATTTCTCATTTGCGCTAATGGCGGGGGGGACTCCAGCAGAAGCCGCTGATTATGCGGTTGCCGCAACTGATTTTCGGGAATTCAAAACGATTTCCTTGATGTCGAGTAAAAATATCGTTCAATCAATCAAGTTCAGTCGTCTGCCACTGGTAGGCGAACAGACCGTTGGCACGCTCAACCTGTTCCGAGGAATGAACCTAGGGGCGTTAAAGCTTGCTATTAATAATATTGCGGTCAAACTGCACAAAACCAATTCGACATTTAACTGGCGTCCGCAACATGCGGGCAATAATAGAGTGGTAGTTACGCTTGGCAAAAACCGTTTTTTTTATAATATTCAGGTGAAAACGCTTGCAAAACTTACTAAGCTACGTCTGGCGAAACTGGTCAATAAACCAAATCAAGTGGCACTTGCTACCGTTACATTGATTAATAATGCTCCAGTTGATAAAACCTTTAAACTGGTTAGTACAGTGGTTTCAGCTATTGATAACAGTGAAATAGTTAATAGCCAAACGGTAACCGTTTCCAATCTTGATAGCCGGAAAATTACCATTCCATGGAATTCCGGCAGCGATAAAAAAGGTTTTACTTTTGCCGTTAAACTTTTTTATAATGATAAACTGGTTGATTCGATTAATGAGTACGGTTCGGTAACGGCGTTTGTCCCAGATGCCGGACAGTATAGTGTTGCTAATCCCGGCTGGTTTAAAACGCCGGGACAGGAAAAAGTTTTTATTAAAAAACTGCGTAATAACTATTTTGGTTTTTTTGAGTTTTATGCCTGGACCCCGTGTCCGATGACGGGATTATCACCGAAAACTGAACAGTGGGAACCACATACTGAATCACAGGTTGCCTATCGGGCAACTATTAGTAAAAGTTTTGTCAAGAAATTTATCAAGTTGGCTCACAAAAACGGGATCGCAGTATTTGCGTGGATGAACGGTGAGGTCGCATTGCCAACCGGTTTGACATTCCCCGATACTTTCCGCTATAGTCAAACTGGGCAACCATTGCTTTACAGTGGTAGGATTTGGGATGGCAAACGTTTTGCCATTGGATACACTTCTGCACTTTATAATGCTGATAAAGCATACCTTTGGGGCAAAGCTATGGCAAAATCAATTGATATGTTTGGTTGGGATGGTTGTCGTTTTGACTGGGCTTTTACGCCGTCAGTCGTCGGCGATCCGATGCGGGCGAAAAAATCTGACTGGTATAATTCTCGTGGGGTGAGTTCGAGAAAACTTTATCCGGCACCGGACGCAGCCGGTGCGAAGGCACTTAAGGCGTTCAGAAAAGGGGTTGCAGAAACTCATCCTGAATTTATTTATGGGACAAATTCAGGTAAATTTTCAGCTGAAATGGCTAGGGCTTTGCCCAAATATAAAAAAGAGTCATCAACTGATTCGTGGATTTGGTTTGAATACCTGCTGGGTTATTATCATAAAAGAATGGCGACCTGGCAGAAATGGAGTAAAGTATTAACTAAAGATTCACAGTTAGCCCGACCGAATGGGGCACAGATTGGACTTGGTCGGCAGCGTCCATACTCCGCCGGTGCAACTTCTGCAAAACTGATTCCTTATCTCATCTTATATTCCGGGCTACATTGGATTGGTCCGACTGACCGTAATAAATCATTGGGTGAAAACTGGAAAATATGGCGTTATGCGATGCGTTATTCAAAATATTTTTATGGTAAAAATTTTAAACTGATGCCGGTGCAGGAACGGTTGGCAACAATAGCTGTCACCGCTTCGCCACGGCTGTTCTGGCAACAGTGGATCTTTGAGAAGAAAGATAAAAATGGTCGTTCGTTGCTGGTGAATATGGTAAATCTGCCGCAGGGGGATTACATATCAGAACGGCATGAACTACCGCAACCGCAGAAAAATATCGTTTTGACTTTTAATAAACGGAGTAATGAAAAAGTTAAACGGGTTGTGATGCTGAATGCTATGCCGGAACCGCATACCGTGGTGTTGAAAGCAACAACTGCCGGCAACCGGATAAGCGTAGCTATTCCAGTGATAAAATGGGGCACAAGCATTTTGATTGAGACCAAGGAATAATCTATTCATAAATTATGTCGAGAGGTTTGTCTATGTTAGATGCCAAGCACCTTTATAAGTATGATGATGTTTGTCGTTTCGCTTTTGAAACGTGAACGCAGATAAGATAAGTAATAACAACATAAATAAGGAAAAGATAATGAGTACAGCATTTATTAAACGTTATGATGGCAATCCAATTCTGGGGCCTGAGCCAGATTGTCCCTGGGGCAGTAATGAGGCCAGAAATCCCGGGGTGGTTTTTGACGGTAAGACATTTCACATGGTTTTTACCGCAACTGGCGGTGAGCGGGCTAACGCCCAGATTCATCTCGGCTACGCATCGAGCAGTGATGGATTCAATTTTGAACGGCGTGACGAACCGCTCATCTCACCTTCACCTAATGAAGGCGATTTTGACTGGGGTGATGTTGAGGATGCCAGGATTACAGAAATCGACGGCACCTATTATATTGCCTATGCCGGACGGGCTGTGACCCAGTATCAAGGGCTTGGCGAAGGCTATGTTCCGAAAAATATTCCAAATAATCATCCGACTTGGACGCAGGTGTTCAGGCGGGTTGGTCTGGCGGCGACTAAAGATTTTAAATCGGTTGAAAAGCTCGGTCCGATAACCAGTGAATTTTTATCTGACGCTAACGTCGCGTTGTTCCCCGAAAAAATCAATGGCAAATATGTTATGTTACATCGACCAACCCCGTTTTCACCAGGTAATCATGGCTGTTTTTATTGTCAAGGTAATATGTTTATCGCCTTTTCTGATGATTTGTTGAACTGGTTTCCAAATGATGCCAATGCGATAAACAGGACACCTGATAATGATTTTATCTTGATTCGTCCTGAACAAAAATGGGAGGTGCAAAAAGTTGGTGGTTCTGGTGTGCCGATAAAAACCGATGAAGGTTGGTTGATGATGTATCATTCTAAAGATGCCAAGAATAAGTATTATTGTGGTTTGCTGTTGCTTGATTTGGAAGATCCGCGCAAAGTGCTGGCTAGAACGCCGGAGCCGGTATTTGAACCCGAAGCTCCTTTTGAATTGGCTGGCAATTACAAAGGCGGTTGTGTTTTTCCCTGTTCTCATATTGTTGTCGGCGATGAAGTCTTTATCTATTACGGTGCTTCAGATGAGTTTATCGGTGTCGCGACAACTCCGCTTAAAACTATGTTGGAACATGTGTTAAAATATCCGGTAGGTAAAAAATAAAGCTAATCAGGCTAATGTCTAGCCTGTGATAGACTGACAGTAATGCAGGTATTGATACCGTATCTGCATTCAGATTCCACCTGATTAAAATTTATTTGAGGTATAATTAATGAATATCCAACAACCGAATATTATTTTTATCTGTGCCGATCAATGGCGCGGTGATTGTTTGGGACTTTACCAGAATCAACATCCGGTCGTTACCCCGCATATTAATCAATTAGCCCGTGAAGGGACCAATTACACTCGGGCTTATGCTACTTGTCCAGTTTGCATGCCGCAACGCATGACTATGCTCACCGGCCGGAGCGAAAGCAGTCTTGGACTTTTAACAAATTTCATGAATGGTCCGCGCCCGGAAATTGAAGAAGATTCGACTATTGCGGGAATTCTTGGACGGACCGGTTATCATACTCAAGCTGTCGGTAAGATGCATTTTTATCCGGACCGTGCCCGATGGGGGTTTGATAACGTAGTTTTGCATCCAAACGACTATGTAAACTTTCTCGAGGATAACGGTTACGGCGGAGCATATCGCGGGCATGGACTCGGAGGAAATGAAGTCTACCCAGGCGTTTTTCCCGCGCCTGAAAAATTTTATCATACTAACTGGATTGTTGAGGAATCAATACGTTTTTTGGATCGGCGAGAACCGGATTGTCCGTTTTTCCTAAGTGTAATATTTGAAGCCCCTCATAGTCCATTTGATCCGCCTGCGCCTTATGATCGTTTTTATGACAATTTCAGCATTCCCGCTCCGGTTATTGGCAGTTGGAACAATGGTGATGAATATCCACCAGATTTCAGTCGTAAGCGCCTGACTGGTAAATATAACGATCTTTCGCCTGAAACCATTGCCGAATCACGTCGACGTTATTATGGGCAGATAACCAATATTGATTACCAACTTGGGCGTCTGCTGGGGGCACTGAAAACGAGAAACCTCGATACCAATACGGCGATAATATTTACTTCTGACCATGGAGAACTATTGGGGGATCACGGTTTGTTTGCTAAATATTGTTATTTGGAAGGTGCGGCGCGAGTTCCGCTGATTGTGCGTCCGCCACAGGCGATGTCGATAGATTGTGCCGTGAGCTCGGGAACCCCGGTGATGACTACTGATATTATGCCAACTATCTTGGATGTGGTTGGTCTGAGTATCCCGTCTGAGGTTGAAGGTATCTCGTTGCTGGGCGATGTTCCTGACAATCGAACTGTTTGTGGAGAAACCTACAGTTCAGCTTTTATTGTTGATAATGAATATAAATATGTTTATTATCAGAATGGAGGTGTTGAACAGCTGTTTAACCCGGTTCAGGATCCTGACGACCTGTATAATCTGAGCAATTTGCCTGAACATAGAGTGCGATGTGAAAAGCTTCGGGACAGGTTAATTGATTATCTTGCTACACATAACAGTGCTAAAGTGAGAATGGGTGAATTGGTTCGTGAGGACTTGGATTTTGATGAAAAATCACTTTCAGCAATCAATCCTTCCGCCTGCCGAGGTCCGATGCGTTTTGGAGCAGGTTATTGAGGATTTATGCTTTTCTTTATAAACATAATTGGCAGGTATTTTGGAGCGCGAAAATCCTTTTTTGCTTTTACGCGCGACTTGATTTTAGATTAGAAGTTGAAATCAGCATAAATTATGTTGAAAATTTTGTACATGTCAGGCGGTAAGCGCCTCATGTTAAAAAAAAGAAGAAGAAAAATATACAAAAATTTAACCGTAAAGGAAACCGTAATTATGTTTAAAAAAATGTTTAGTTTGTTGTTAATTCTGATTGCTCTGTCATTCATGGAAAGTCAGGCGGGGAGTATTAATAAAACCTTGACCCGTGACGGGTTTGCTTTTCCGCTGGCTGATAAGTTTGCCAATTCAAGTTTCGAGACTTATAATGCCGCCGGTTCATTCCCGCTGGGCTTCAGAGTTACCAAAACGAAAATTGACAAAGTTACCGTCGTCAATGATTATCGCAAGGCTTTTCACGGAAATGTTTTTTTGCTGGTGAACAGTCCGGTGGAAGAGATTGTAACGCTTGGGACGGATCCGATAAAAACCGGACAGAAAAGCGGCTCCATGACTTTAAGCATCTGGACGCGGGGACAGGGAACTTTTCAATTCGGAGTATATTCATACGATCAGAGTCGGGTGATGAAAGGTCAGCGTTCACCGAAATTTAAAGTTAACAGTTCTAAATGGCGGAAACTTTCCTGGTCGGTGATTTTACCTGAAAAGGTGAAGAGTAAACTTGGTGAGCGTCCAGTGGTTAAAGTGACTATATTGTTTTATGCTTCAGGTAAGGTTGCTCTGGACAAGGTTTCAATGATGAGCAAAGCCAATCAAGCTGTAATCGATAAAAATTTTTATCTGGCATCAACTAGTCGGCGAACCCCGTTCATTGCCATTCCAAAATTTAAAAAAGCTCCGGTAATTGACGGCGTAATAAAACCTGCCGAGTGGGGGGCTGCCGCTAAAATTACCGGATTCACTAATCTGCGCAGTAAAACTTTCAGCAAGCGTCAATCTGATGTCTATCTGGGGTATGATGATAAAAATCTATATGTCGCGTTCAGTTCAGTTCGTGGCAGGCATGCACGCAGAAAAGCTAAACTGGCGGGGGTTTTCGGTGAGCAGATAGATGCATTTGAACTGTGGCTGCGCCCATCGGATAAGGTATGGTCGCAGATCCTTATAACCCCGTTTAATGAGGTTATTACATCGGGACTGAAACTGGACAAAAGCCAGTTTGAATACAAAGCTTTGACTGTGGATAGCGGTGAAACCGTGGGCGGGGTGTTGACTTTTGAAAAAACGCTGTTTTATGTTGAATTAAAAATACCTTTTACCGCACTGAAGATTGCCCCGCCCCGGGCAGGGGATAGTTGGAAAGTCAATTTCTGTAGTGATTTCGCCGTTGATAAAGGCATTGGTCGCAAAAGCAGTGACTGGACTACCTGGGCGCAGGTTGACGGCTTTAAACGATTTGACCAGTTTGGTGAAATATTATTCAGCGGCAGATCCGAAGCAGTGCAGTTTGATACTGTCGGAGAATTGAACAATGCGAATATTAATCTAACCGGGCGGGTGAATAACCGGAATAATTCAGCGGTTAATGTTTTGACCTGGGTTGGCTTGAGCGGTAGTGATAAGAAGTTGATGAGTAACTACCAATTGTTATCCGGCAAAACAGACCGGAAATTTGTAACAACGGCCAATCTTGATTTAAAACAGCTGGAAAAGCTTGTTTTATACGCACAGGTAAATGACATCAAACGCCGGAAAGTATTGGCGGCAGTTGCTATACCATTTGCCCCGAAACCTTCATTTAATATTGAGCTGATTCCGGATTACGCCAAAGGTGATCTCTATATCAGTCTTGATGTTGCTAAATTAGCCTTTCTGCCTGAAATCTATAAGGTAAAAGTTGAAGTGTCGGACAAGAAATCAAACAGGCTTTTTTATCGTACAGCTGTAGAGAAAAATAAAAATGAACTTTCGCCGGTAATCAAGTTAAAATTGACTGCGATAAATAACCAGCAGCCCGGTGATTATATTGTCCGCTGTTTTATTGTCAAACCGAACAGTGAAACGGTACTGGGGACGACGCTGGAATATCTGGAAATTCCCGATCTTAAACAATTTGCCTGGCTGAATAACAACTGGGGCAAGTCTGATAAAGTGCTGGCACCGTGGACGCCAGTGAAGGTAAAAGGAGATACGGTTTATGTAACAGAGCGTAAATATAGCTTGGCGAACAGTGGCTTGCCGACGCAAATCACTGTTTTGAATTCACCCCTATTCAGCCGTAAACCGGCAATTACTGCAATAGTCAACGGTAGAAAAACTGCAATGGTATTTGATAAACTTAAGCAGCTTGACAAGCAAGATACCGAGGTGACGTGGCGTATTGCCGGTAGTTGCGGGCCGTTGAAAATTAACGGAACCGTTAAAGTTGAATTTGACGGTTTTGCCTTGTGGACGATTAAAATTAGCAGCACTGAAAAAGCGGTTATTAATCAGCTTTATCTGACCTTTCCATTCAAAAAAGCACAATCTCTTTATGCTCGCGGAGCTGATTTTACGAGTGGATACACGAGCAAATATTATTCCGCGCTCTATGACTACAGACCGGAATTGAAAATATTTTCCATTGCTCACACTCCGATATCGCTTTACGGCGGTTGGCCGTGGATAGATAAATTGTTCAATAATATCTGGATTGGTGATGATGAACGTGGTCTGGGGATTATGACCGAAAGCGATGAATTTATGTTCGGTGGCAAATTCTATGAAATAAATCAAGCCAGCGACCCTGAAGCAAATATTTTAAAATACAACTTCATCAGTGAAGATGTGGTGATTGATAAAAACAGTTTGCACTATGAAATTGCCTATCAGGCGACACCGGTAAAACCGCGTCCGGTTGATCCTAAACTCTGGCATAATGCTAATATTCAGGTAGATAGAGATAAAATAGGTTTCCAGAAACGGGTTTCAATGTCTTTGATTGCCTACTGGGCTCTGCACCCACTCTGTTACCCTGAAGTATATGATAAATCATTCCTGCAACTTAAAGCCAAATATGGTAAGTACGGGGTAAAAGCACTGCCGTACAGCGGCATGAATTTTGTCGGGGTTGAGGTGCCGGAGTGGAAATATTTCAAAGGCGTCTGGGCGTCGCGGCCGCAACGCGGCTGGTCATATCCGCGTGGTAAATCGGATTATGTCAGCAGTAAAAGCTCTTTTATTGACTATTTTGTCTGGATGGCGAAAGAGGTCGTCGATAAATTGAAATTTGACGGTATTTACCTGGACGTTTCGCAACCGAGTAAATCTACCAGTCAATTCCACGGGGCAGGGTATGAACGTAACGGTAAACGTTATCCGACGGTAAATATTTTTGCCCTGCGTGAGTTATTTAAACGAATCTATTATGTCTATAATACCGGCGGGCGTAATGCTGTCATGTACGTTCATCAGACCGGGATTCCGGCTACGGCTGGATTTGCTGCTGCGACAACTGAGGGCGAAGGCTGGCTGCGGGAACAAAAACGCGGCTACAGCCGGCTTACTCCTAAATTTTTCCGGCTGCGAGATATGCGGATTCAGTACGGAACCCCTTACACCTGGTACACCTCTTTTAATTATGCTTACCGGACGAAACGGCAGTATGGCTTTGTTATTCCTACAGAGGAAATTCTGGCTTACTCGCTGCCGCATTATGTTATGCCGGCAATCGCTGACGCATCAATCTGGCCAGTCTGGGATACACTTGATTTCTGGTGGACTGATTCAACTTTCATCCCCTATTGGCAGCGTGATAAAATAATCACCTCCGACAAGCCTGATGTCTATGGTAGCCTGTTGGTAAAAAAGGTGCAACGCAAGGCGATTATTATGGGGGGGAATTGGAGTGACAAGCCCCAGCAAGTTACCTTTACTATCAATGCCGGGAAACTGTTTGGTGAAAATGGTGTACTTGAGGCAAAGTTATTATCAGGCAACGGAACTAAATTGTCGGTTAACAATAACCGGGTAAGTTGTACTATTGCCGGTAAAAATTACGTCATCATTGAAATAAACTTAAACACAAAATAAGGTAAGGTAAGGTAAGAATAATGAGTACAAATTTTATAAAAAGATATGCCGGTAATCCGGTTCTCGGTCCTGAACCAGATTGTCCCTGGGGTAGTAATGAGGCTAGAAATCCCGGCGTCGTCTTTGACGGTAAAACCTTTCACATGGTCTTTACCGCGACCGGCGGAGTGCGGGCTGACGCCCAGATTCATCTCGGCTACGCATCAAGTCGTGATGGCTTTAATTTTGAACGGCGTGATGAACCGATTATTGCACCTTCACCCAATGAAGGCGATTTCGACTGGGGGGATGTTGAGGATACGCGGATTACAGAAATCGACGGGACCTATTATATTGCCTACGCGGGGCGTGCCGTGACGCAGAATAAAGGTCTCGGGCAAGGCTATATTCCGAAAAATATTCCGAATAATCATCCGACTTGGACGCAGGTGTTCCGGCGGGTCGGCCTGGCGGCGACTAAAGATTTCAAATCGGTTGAAAAGCTCGGTCCGATAACCAGTGAATTTTTATCTGACGCTAACGTCGCGTTGTTCCCCGAAAAAATTAATGGCAAATATGTTATGTTACATCGACCAACCCCGTTTTCAGCAGGTAATCATGGGTGTTTTTATTGTCAGGGTAATATGTTTATCGCCTTTTCTGATGATTTGTTGAATTGGTTTCCAAATGATGCCAATGCGATAAACCGGACTCCCGATAATGATTTTCTCCTGATTCGTCCTGAACAGCCGTGGGAGGTGCAAAAAGTTGGTGGTGCCGGTGTACCGATTAAAACCGATGATGGTTGGTTGATGATGTATCATGCTAAAGATGCGGCTAACGCCTATCGTTGCGGTCTGTTACTGCTTGATCTTGAAGATCCACGGAAGGTCATTGCCCGGACGACGAAGCCAATATTCGAGCCGGAATCACCTTTTGAGTTAGACGGGAACTATAAAGGCGGTAGCGTTTTCCCCTGTTCTCATATTGTTGTTGATGATGAAGTTTTCATCTATTATGGAGCTTCAGATGAGTTTATCGGGGTTGCGACGGTTAAACTTCAGCAGTTACTTGACGTTGTGTTAAAAGAGCGGCTATAAATATGGGAAGTTGCAGGCTGCGACCTTATGTTTTCTGGTGGGCGGAATTGATATTGAGACACTAATTAGTGCCCGCTCGAAAAGGTCGCGCGGATACATTTTTTGTTGGAGTACAGACTTTAGTCTGCAATTTATACGCTCAAAAAAGCAGACTAAAGTCTGTACTCCAACGGGCGTTATACCCTTTTCGAATAGGGTCTAATTAACAAATAATTAACAAATAATTAACAAATAATTAACAAAGAAGGTAAAAAAAATGAGTAAAATAAAACTGTTCAGAATCATTTTAGTTGGCATGACGTTAAGTTGTTTCTTTAATAATTCAAGTAGAGCGGCAGGTAACAAACCGGCAATGGTAAGAGTTGTTAATCGGGGTATCGGCGGTAATAATACCGCTAATGGACTGAAACGTTTTCAACGTGATGTTGCTGCAATCAAACCAAGTTTACTGATTCTATTTTTCGGCATGAATGATGCGGTTAATCCCGGTAAATTGCTGTCACCTGAACAATTTGCCGGAAACTTGCAGGCATTAATTGACCGGGCGCGTCAGGCGGGGATTAAGCAGCAGCTGTTGATTACCGTTAATCCTATCATTGCCAAATATGTTCTGGCGCGGCATAAGGGAAAGTATAAAGATAAAAACCTGAACGCGAAAATTGTCGCGATGAATAAAAAGATTCGGGCAATTGCGACCGCAAACAGGATTCCGCTGGTGGATTTTTACAAATTAGTCATGGCACGCGGCGGGGCGACTGAAGCGAAAAGCAGTCTGATTCGTAATGTTGCCAATCAGCGGAGTGCAGACGGTGTGCATCCCACGCCGGCAGCCTATAAGCTGTTAGCCGGTAAAATCACCGAGTTGCTTAAAACTAAAGTGGCACCCGGGGATAAAGTGGTCTGTTTCGGTGACAGTATTACCTATGGTGCGAATATCAAGGGTGCCGGAACCATTACCGGTGAAACTTATCCGGCCTGGCTGTCGGTCTATCTGAACCGGGCAATTGGTGCAAGTTCATTGCAGCGTCCTCCAAAAGCAGTGAAAAAGCCTAAACCCGTTAAACGCTCGAGTAGTACCGGTCGCAACCTGATGCCCAATGGCAGTTTTGAAAAATCGACTGATAACGTCATTCCGGATTACTGGAAATCATGGAATGTTCCGGGGCGGCATGTCGGCACGGTTTCAATTGGCAAAACTGGTGCTAAAGCTGGTAACCGCTATATGATTATTACTAATAATAAACCTAAAGAACCGTCATTTGTCAGGGTGGAAAAAATAAAGGTAACTGTGGGGGTGACCTACGAAATATCGTACAGTATGAAAGGTAGCGGGAAAGTTTTTCCGATGGTATGTCAATATACTAAAAGCAAGATTCTGCCCACCTTTGTGCCCAATCCGGCAAAAAAATGGCAACAGGGGACTGCTGAATGGCAGCAGTACAAATTTGAATTCACCCCTGCCGACAAGGCTAAAGACATCTCTTTGGTTTTCAGAGTAAGCGGTAAACTTTCATTTGATGAAGTTTCAATGACAACTGAAAAAACTCAAGCGCAGGCTAAGGTGAACAGGCAAAATATAAAACCCGTTCCGGTCGTGGGTAAAATAGTTGAACTGGCCAACCGTAATATCGCCCTGAAATTTTATCCCCCAGCGCAAGGCGGCGGATTGCTGGGGATAAAAAATAGCCGTGGCTTTGAATTTATTAATGGTAATGCGTCGGCGTTATTATGGAAAATTGTTATGCGCCGTATTCCCGCTAAACCTGCTTCATTGACTGAATTGACTAAACTGTCACTTGATCCCGAACGTGATGATAGTGGTGCGAGGCGTGACGATGCGGGAGCAAAAACGGCGACTATTGAACTTTTATCAAACAGCTTGAAATCTGCAAAGTATAGTGTTGAACGGCAGCCTGGCAAACTGTTGATGCGCTGGAATGGAATCGATGTCAAAGATGAAAAAGCGGTGCTTGATGTCTGGGTTGAAGTTAAACTTACCCCTAATGACAAATTTGCCCGTTTTCGGGTCGGATTTAATAACCGGAGTAAAAATTATACGGTGTTTTATCAGTATGGCCCGTTTGTTGAGGGTATTTTTCCCAAAGACAATAAGACTGAAAAAGATTTTCTCGCTTCACCGGTTTATCTCGGCAGGTTGATTAATAACCCAGTAAAGAATGGTATTTTGGGCAAAGCTGAACGTTTTCAGCCTAATCGTTCCGGTCACAGTATGCAGTTTGACGCCTACTATCACAACGGTAACGGGCTCTATATGGGCTGTTTTGACGGGGAACAGAATATCAAACGTTATTATATGAAATCATCATCCGGCGGCTTGAGCTGGGCGATGGTTAATGTCCCCAATAATATGAAAGTTGTACCGCAGCAATGGCAGACGCCGTATGATATTGTGCTGCGTTGTTTTAAAGGTGATTGGTATGATGCTGCTCAAATCTATCGTAAGTGGGCATTGAAACAATCGTGGACTGCCGAAAAAGCCTTGATTGTGCGTGCGAGTACACCGCAATGGTTTAAAAATATTGATGAATGGTTTAACTGGGGCGTACCGAATGGTTATAAACTACTTTATTTGCCCAAAGTGATTGATATTATGCAGGGGCTGAACCCCGGCGTGATTGCCTACTACTGGGGGAAAGGTGGTTATTTTCATAAAATGAATCCCGAACGCTTTCCGCTACGGCAAGCGGATCTGGATTACCTGAAACAGGCAAAGAAACATAACTTTAAGACGATGGGTTACATTCAGGCGATATGCTGGGATATGGATACTGCAAGTTTTAAAAAATTTGGTATTGAAAGAACGGTGAGAGATTTTTACGGCCGGCCAGTGGTCTGGGATTTTTCGGCAGCAAAAAAAGATCCGAATGTTTGCGGTATTGCTTTTCCCGGTAAAAAATGGACAGAATTGCTGGGAGATACTATTGAAAAAATGGCTTCAGTGGCTAAATTCAATGCCGCCTATTTGGATTCAAATAATCATGCCGGTACATATTTGAATTTCAATCCGCGTTTCGGCAGTGATTCCGGCGGTGGTAATACCTATATCAAGGCTAATCAGCAGATGATGCGAACCATAAAAAAACGGGTACGGAAAATTGATCCCGGCTTCTGTTTGACCGCGGAAAGTTTCTGGGAAGGCAATATGGCGGAACTTGACGCCTATATGACCTGTAATACAACTTATCAATATTTGAGCAAAAATGTTACTGCTATTCCATTGGCGCAGGCGGTATATCATGATTATGCAATTTTTTACAGTGCCTGGCTGGGTAAATATGGTTTGGCGGAACCCGGTGCAACCGGTTATTTGGCGCAGAATGGTCAGGCCTTTGTCTGGGGCATAAAACCCGGCTGGAATCAACCGACATTTCTGGTTAAATATAAAAATCATGAAATTGGTTTGAGCTCGTCTGCTAAACGCTATCGCGCCTATTCCGCCAGTAGAAAATTTTTGCTTTACGGTACAATGTTGCGGCAACCCAAAGCCGTCAGCATTAAGAAAATACCGGTAAACTGGCATCGTAGTTACAGTAAACGTTTATGGCGGATTGAACTGCCGGTGGTGATGCATTCTGCCTGGCGCGCACCGAACGGGACGCTCGGTCTGGTATTTTACAATATGACTAATCAACCGCAGAAAATCACTTTGACGTTGAATAATGCTGATTTAAAACTAGCTCAGGGAGCGACCTATTCAGTCAAGACGCTTTATCCGATCGGCGCGAAACCCTATAAACTGAATATTGACCGAAATAAAATTCCAAACTTAACCTGTAGCGTTCCACCGCGTTCGCCACTGGTTCTCGAAATAACAAAATAAAATTTCAAAGGAAATGAAAATGAGTATAATCAAACCAAATTTTAAAAGATGGGAACATAATCCCATCATGGTGGGGGCGACCGAGTTAGCTTGGTGTTCAGGCGGTATTCGTAACCCCGGCGCCATCTGGGACGGTGAGAAGGTGAGAATGCTGTTCACGGCGAATGTCACTGAAGGCGGACCGATGCGGATCGGTTATGCTGACAGCAGTGATGGCTTTAATTTTGACTTCCGTTCGGAACCGGTGCTCGCGCCATCCGATTCGGACTGTTTTTTTGATCGTACCGGCATTGATGATCCACGCATTACCAAGCTGGATGACTGGTACTATATTACCTGTGCTTCGCCCGCGCCTATTGCTGATTATAAGAGTGATCCGGCAAAAAATGAGAAACCGCCTTGGCTGCTCGGATTTCGCCGGGTTGGTCTGGTAAGAACTAAAGATTGGCTTAATTTTGAACGTCTCGGCCCGATAACCAACCCGATTATTGCTGATTCCAATGTGGTGCTTTTCCCTGAAAAAATTAACGGTAAGTATGCGATGCTGCATCGCCCGACTCACAGTATTCCGTGGATTGTGACTGGGTTTCATTATCCGGCGGCAATGTTCGTCGCCTATACCGATGATCTGCTCGACTGGGGCTGGAATCATGACTGGGATAATCTGGCATGTAATTATCGTACTATAACTTTTGATATGATGGGTGATGACCACCTGTTGATACGGCCCGAATATGATTGGGAACGGATCAAGGTTGGAGCGTCGGGGGTCCCAATTGCGACGGATGAAGGCTGGTTGGTTATTTATCACGCCTGCAGTGCCGACTACAAGTATCGGGTAGGGGTGATGTTACTGGATCGTGATGACCCCAGTAAGGTTCTGTCACGTTCGCCGGAACCAATCTTTGAGCCGACTGCCGAATATGAAACTGCCGGCAGATTTCCGTATTGTGTTTTCCCATGTGCCAATGTCGTAATCGGTGATGAAATATTCATGTATTACGGTGCCTGTGATGAAAAATGCGCGGTAGCAACGATTCCCCTTAAAGAGCTGCTGGATTATGCGCTTGCTTTGAAATAACCGGCTAAACTATGACTGACGTTTTCATTCAGTCATTAAACAAACAGGAAGAGCTTTAAATGGCTTGCAAAAATATAAAAGTAATAATTTCACTATCGTTAGTAATTCTATCGAACTTGTCGCTTTCAGCACAAAGCCGGGATGGTTTGACTGACGATTTTAAAAATATCGATATGTTTATCTATCCGAACAGTGAAATTATTGTTGATTCCAGCTATGAGACGATGAATGAGCAGGGTGATTCATCAAGAGGAGCCGGAGTGCCGAAAAAATTTAAAAAATTTGTTTCGGTTGTGAGTGATCCGGCAAAGGCGCTTCATGGTAACAACTATATGGCGGTGAAAGATTGCAGTGACTGGGTGCAGCTCTACATCAGGATTAAACCGAAACATCGGTTTATGCCCGGCAAACATACCGTCTCCACCTGGCTTAGGGGCAGCGGAACCTTTAAATTCCAGATTCTTTTATATTCTAAAAAAGTGTATATGAAATCCATAGTGAGTAAAAAAGTTAAGCTTGTCCCGGGTGAATGGCAAAAGTTTTCTTTTGAGTTTGATGCTCCGCAATTTATTGACTTCAAAGGCCAAAAGACTAAAGTTGCAAGAATCGGCCCAGCTTTTTTAATAACCGGTAATGTTGATTTTGACCAATCATCGCTGATGTTGACTGCGGAGCTGAATAAAATAAAACAGGAACTGAAGGCAATGGAATCTCCCCAGGCAAAAGGGAAATTGCCATTGCTGATCTGTCAAAAGGTTGAGCAGGCTCCGAAAATTGATGGCACACTCGCCCCGCAGGAATGGCAAAATACCAATAATACGACCGGGTTTGTTGAGTTGGGCTTACAGAAAATGAGCCAGAAACAGCCCTATGTTTCTGCCGCTTACGACGAGAATAATATCTACTTCGGGGTGCGTAGTATACGGATAAAACCTTTTAATGCCGGAAAAGATAAAAATGGCAAACTTGTCTTCTCACAGCATGTGGATGCACAGGAGGTTTGGTTGAAATCGCCCCTTGGTAAGCTCTTCCAGTTTTACGGCACTCCGTCCGGCGGTATACTGGTTCCGAAAAAAACCAACCTTCAATATGCAAACAAATACTGGGACAGCGGAGAAACCGTTGGCGGTGTTCTGACATTCGGTAAAACTATCTGGACAGCGGAAATCGCAATACCGTTCAAAGAGCTTGGCATGAAATCACCGCAAGCCGGGGCGGTCTGGAAAGTCAACTTTAACGCTGATTACGCAGCTGATAGAGACAAACCCCTGCGAAAAGCATCAGACTGGACCACCTGGTCGCCAATTAAAGAATTCAAAAACTACAAAGGTTTTGGCAAGCTGCTATTCAGTGACCGGATACCTGCTGTCAGATATGACAGTATAGGTGATTTGAACAATGGTCAGATCAGGATTTCGGCGGTGGTCAACAGTCCGGTCAATGCCCGCATACGTTTTCTTGTTTTTGTCAAAGACAATACTGCCAATCCGGTTCGCCTGTCACGGACAAAAGTTATCAATCTTGTCGCCGGTAAAGCTGAAAAAATTGAGTTGAAAGGTCAAATGTCTGTATCGACCCCGACTGATTATCAGTTGACGGTTCTTGCCGTTAATACAGTAACCGGCACATTGTATTCAGTGCTTAAAATACCGTTCAGCTGTAAGCCTTCTTTCAAAATGGTTATTGCCCCGGTTCACAGTGAAAAGATATTGTATGTTAAACTGAATGTTAAAGATATCACCATCCCGGTACCGGAAGTGGCGGTTGTTTTTACCGTCAAAAAGCAGGGTGGCACAACAGTCAGCAGCAAAACAATCAGGATACCACAGAAAAAACTCAGTGAAATGATACAGTTGAGTATGAGTGACATTGAACCCGGGAAATATGAGGTCTGGTGTGAAGTGAAAAAAACGGCATCAAGTGAAGATTATTATGCCATCACCATGCGTGAACTAATGGTGCCTGATCTGAAAAAAATCCCGTGGTGGGGAAATAAAATTGGTATCACTGATGAGATTCCGCCACCATGGCAACCGATAAAAGTTGACAGGAACAAAGTAACGGTCACTGAACGGGTCTATACCATTGCCGACAGCGGTCTGCCGCAAAGTCTGAATATTCTCGGCGAAGAGATCTTTACCCAACCACCCCGGATAGTCTGCAACGTCAACGGAAAAAACATTAACCCCGTCTGGTCGCCACTCAAACTGAAGAGTAAAAAAGCCGGAATAGTCACCTATACCTTTTCCGGCAAAGCCGGTCAAGTAGAGCTCAGCGGTTCGGTTGCGATTGAATACGACGGGTTTGCCATGTGGAAATTTAAGGTTCATAAAAATCCATCGGTCAAATTAGGCGAACTGGCACTGGAATTTCCTTTTAAACGCCGCCATGCTCTTTATGTTCGCGGCAATGCGCTAATCAATAAAGAGCTCTATTATGCGTTTATGGGGTATGAGTTTAAACAGGCAGAAGCGAATATACCTAAATTTGTCAACTGTTACAGCAGTATTTATGGTTGGCAATGGCCGGATATTATGATGCATCAGCTCTGGACTGGCGGCGATAAAAGCGGCTTTTCATTAATGATCGATTCTGATGAGTTTTTTGCCGGCAGTAAACGTTATAGCTATATCAAAACCAAAGACTCACACCTCATGCGGCTGCATTTGGTCAGTAAACCGACCAAACTGGCTGAAGATTTGACTTATGAGATTGCCTATCAGGCAACGCCGATGAAACCACGGCCGCGGGATCCGAAGCTTTGGCACACCACTATTGAAGGCAGCACGATGGATGGCTTTAATAAACGGGTTTATACTACCGAGGGATTAACTTATTGGGATTTGAAACCTTTATCTAATCCGACCACCTATACTGCGCCTGAAAAACTTGCAGCTAAAATGAAGAGGTTACGTCAATACGGGTTGAAACTGGTGCCATATTTCTGTTTCAGCTATGTTGGAACGGCGACGCCTAACTTTAAGGCATTTGAACAGGAATGGCGGAATCAGCCTAGTGAAATATGGAACACCGTGCGTGGACCAGCCCTGTTCTGTAATCCCAAGAGCTCGTTCAAGGATTTTATTATCTGGTCTGCCGCAATGGTTTACGATAAACTTAAATATGACGGGATCTATATGGATGTATCGCGTCCGTTCGGTTCCACCAGTCCATTTCATAATGCCGGATATGAGAAAAACGGCAAGCGGATTCCAACCGCTAATATCTTTGCGATGCGCGAAGTCTACAAAAGAATTTACACCTACTATCATACTGGCGGCAGAAAAGGAATTTTGTTTCTGCATGGACTGAATTTTCCTGGTACTGATAGCTTTACAGATGTCAATACCGAGGGAGAATCATGGTTTTCAGAAGGTGCCAGAGGCTATTCAAGAATTACCCCTGAATTTTTCAGAATAAGAGATATGAAAATCCAATACGGCAACCCTTTTCTGTTTTTCGCCAGTTACTATTATGACTGGAAATCAAAGCGTATCGGCTACGTTTCACCGTTAAATGAGGTCCTTGCTATCACGTTGCCGCATCGGGTACTGCCAGCTATCGGGCGCAGCGAAATCTGGCCCTATTGGGATTATATTGATCAATGGTGGACTGATTCGACATTTCTGCCCTACTGGGACAATAATGGTGCAATCGTCAATAAAGACAAGAAGATTCTAGTCAGTGCCTATATCAAAAGCGACCGGCAGAAGGTCATTCTGGTAGCTGCCAACTGGAATTTTAAAAATAAAGATGCTGAGATTACGCTTAATCTCAAGCAGCTTTTTGGTAAACCGGGCAAACTGTTACTGGGCAAGAATAGTGCAACCGGCAAGCTGAAACTTACTGGACAAACTTTAACTGTTCCGTTGAAAAAGCGTAACTTTGTTTTTATTGAAATTGAGGCTGCCAAAGGTGGTATTTATCAGGTTAACCTTATAAAAATCAAGCAGCCAGTTGCAAAAAAAACCGGTAGAAAAGGACGGTTCTCATATTCAGCAGACCGCCCTTCCGTGGCGTCCCATAAAGACACCGCCGTACCAAGTCTATTGAAGGATGGACGCTGGGCTAATGCCACTGCTCAATCTGTACAATATAACGGAGATGTGAACATTACACTTGATCTTTTGAGTAACAAAAAAGTGTCGGATGTAACGGTATACGCTTTCCATAAGTCAAGTTTTCAGGTTGGAACAATTACGCTATATACCAGCGTAGATAAAAAAGCGTGGAAAGAGCTTAAAACAATTACTAATACCAAGCCGGAACAGAAATCCATCATGGTTGATGCATTAGCGTTTAAATTTATTTTAAAGCTGAAAACACGCTATATAAAGGTCGCAATTAAACGGCAAGCCGGTTCAAGCCGATTACTTATTGGTGAGGTTGTGGTAAACTGAAAATCGCTTTTAGCCACGAATGCACAAATTTTAAAATTAGTGCATTAGTGGCTAGAATACAATTTATTATTAAAGAGGTAACTGCAAAAGGTAATTAATGAAAACATATAGTTTGCAACGAGATATTCCGCTAGTAGATAAATACGATGTTGTGGTGGCCGGTGGTGGACCCGCCGGGCTTAGTGCGGCGGTCGCTGCCGCTCGCCAGGGGGCGCGTACGCTGGTGATTGAGGGCACCGGCAGTTTCGGCGGCATGGGAACCAATGGCTTGGTGCCATGTTTTTGTCCTTATGCTGCGTCAGGTAATCAACCGTTAATTAAGGGTATTGGTTATGAAGTTTTGGAAAGATTGCGCGCTAAAGATGGCGTCGGCGATAAATATGACACTATTAGCTGGGTGACGATTGAAGCGGAAAAACTCAAATTGGTCTATGATGAAATGATTCAGCAAAGTAACTGTGAGTTCCGTTTTTTCTCAACCGTAGCAGATTTGGTTATGACTGGCAATAACATTAAAGCGTTGATGGTTGACAGTAAAAGTGGTAGACAGGCTATTGAGGCTGATACTTTTATTGACTGCACCGGTGATGCGGATCTTGCTTTTATGGGGGGGGCTCCAACTGTCAAAGGGAGTGACGATGGAAATTTGCAGGCAACAACATTATGTTTTCTGGTTGCGGGAATTGATATTGAAACATATTTGAAATTTTACCACACTAACGGTGGACAGAGTGGGTTGCGTAAATTTATAAATGTAGCCAGAAATGATGGTCGTCTAGTTGAAAGTGAAAATATTGAATTTGAACTGATATGCGACACATTACGCAGTAAATCCGGTACCTTGGGATTTAATTTCGGGCATATTTATAATGTAGATGCAACAGATGTCCAACAACTTTCACACGCGATGATGTATGGCCGTAAACTGGCTTATGACTTTATGGAATTTGCCCGTGAATTTATTCCGGGGATGAAAAATGCGGAAGTTGTCAATACTGGTTCACTGCTTGGAGTCAGGGAGACTCGACGCATTGTCGGTGAGTTTGTTTTGACCAAAGAGGCATTTTTTGGCGGCCAGCGGCATGATGATGATATTGCAGTTTATGATTATCCAATTGATGTTCACAAACCGCAGAAAGTGGTAAGTAATGAAGAAGAGAACCCTTTTGAAGCACTTGCCAAGCAGAAAGAAAAACCCAGCTATGGAATTCCTTTCCGAGTCCTAATTCCACAAAAAATTAATAACTTATTGGTTGCCGGACGCTGTATCTCTGCGGATCGTCCGATGCAGGGGACGACGCGAGTAATGCCGGCATGTTTCGCCATGGGTGAAGCTGCCGGAGTTGCATCCGCACTAGCAGTCCAGCAGCAGTTGCTGGTTGGAAAAATTTCAAGAGCTGAGTTACGGCATGAGTTATCTAAACAGAACGTAAATATTTAAGGAATATATTTTCTCATGAGCAACAATTATGTCAATAAAGGAGCAATGATTATGTTTAACAAATTCAGGTTTTTATCGGGTAAAATTTTATTTTCTGCAGTTTTCTGCGCAATCATGTTAGTAACGGGGCTGACGGCGGTGGCGGTGGATGATTTTGTCTATTCGGAGCATGAGCTTTTGAGCAATCCCAGTTTGGAAAAGGTTGATTTGAGCGGCAGCTATGCCATAGGGTATAAAAATAAAACTGCCAAACTTATCAATGACTATAGTCGGGCCAAAGATGGTAATTACTATATATCAGTCAAAAGTGATAAAATAGCCGGATTTTACTTTCAGGGGAATGTGCCGCTCAAAAAACTTGAAGACACGGTGGTGCTTTCCTTTTGGGTGAAAGGCAAAGCCTGGATGAGTCTGCGTCTGGGGATTAAAAATCAAGCGCGACAATTTATTGGAACCGAGGGGGTTAAGGTTGTAAAGTTTGATAGTGAGCAGTGGGAAAAAATTACTGTTGAAATCAACCACAAAGCTATAATCGAGCGTAAAAAACTTACCGCAAAAGCCAAATTTATCAGCTTTTATTTTTCAATTAAAGGTAATGTGTGTTTTGATAAATTTTCGTTGCTCAATAAATCAGCCTTGAAAAAGGTTCAAGCTCTTTCGCAGTTGGTTGATGTTTCGACACAGTCAGAAATGCCATTGTTGAGCGTGCCGCGGATTTCAACCCCGATTACGCTTGACGGTAAAATTGGCAAAAACGAGTGGCAGGCTGCCGCCGGCACCACCGGGCTGCTGGAAATGAGTGATTTAACGCTCAGTGATCGGCAGTTGCTGATAAATTGCGCCTACGATAAAGATAAAATATATTTTTCATTTTTCACAAAATACAAAGATATAAATCGCAGTATGAAAAACCTGAAGTGGGGGAATTATATTAATGCGCTGGAAATATGGTTGAAACCCCCGGGCAAAGGTTGGCAGCAGCTTTTAGTTACCACTGCCGGTGAAAAACTTTACGGGGCGCAGAACAGTAATCCTCTGGGGAAAAAATGGCAAGTTAAAACCGTGCTTGAAGACAGTGGTGAGACCCGTGGCGGAGTGTTGACTTTTGATAAAAAGATCTGGACTACAGAGGTCGCTATCGCTTTCAGCGATTTAGGCGTTGCAACCCCGAAGTCCGGCGAACGTTGGCGGATAAACTTTAATTATGATTTGGCCGTTGTTGAAGGGCAACCGAGAAGTGCAAAAGACTGGACAACCTGGAGTCCGCTCAAAAAAGGTTTTAATAGTGTGGAAGATTACGGTTTGCTGAATTTTGCCGGCGATATTCCTGCACTGAAAATAACCGGATTCGGTGCGCCCGGCAACAGCTCCTTAGACTTGACTGGAACCATGTTGTCTCAAACAGACCGTAAGGTTGACCTGTTTACATGGATTGCCCCGGCAGATGAGCGCAAGCAAATTATATTTTCTGAATACTCCGCTCTGCAGAGTGCGTCTGCTACTGTTATGCCGTTTAAGGTGCGGGAAGAGATAAAGCTAAATGCAACTAAGCGGATGAATCTTTTTGTGCTGGCCAAAGGGCGTGGCGACTCAACACCGCTTGCCCGGTTAAAAATTCCTTTTAACTTGAAGCCGGGTTTTAATATTAATGTCTGTCCGGTTTATACTGAAAATCAGTTATTAGTAAAGCCTGATACGGGGAAACTGACTTCACTGCCCAATGAATGTAAAGTTGAAGTTGTTGTAACTGAGTTGGCAAAAAAGCAAACGGTGTTGCGTAAAACAGTGAAACGGAGCCGGAAGAATATTGACGATATGATTACGCTGGATATGAAATCACTGCTCCCGGGGAAGTATGCAGTCAAATGTACCCTGAAACAACTTGGCGGGGCGGAATTGGTTACTACCCGTTTTGATATTACTATTATCGACCCAAAGCAGTTTCCATGGTACAATAACAGACTGGGCGTGACAAAGAATGTTCCTGCCCCCTGGCTGCCGATAAAAACTGCACAGTCTGCAACCGGGCAATATAAAATAACGGTGACAGACAGAGAATATCTGCTTAATAATAACGGACTGCCGGCACAAATAAAGGTGTTGGGTAAGGCACTCTTTAAAACCCTGCCGCAATTAATTTG
>JAKIUY010000063.1 GCA_021647315.1 Victivallaceae bacterium | reverse complement strand
CCATTATAAAACTTATATTTAAAACTTTACTTCTCATGTCAAACTAAACGCACACTATACTTTAAGATATACTAAACGCACGGAATATTTTTTTGAGTGTGCGTTTAACTTTTCAATTAACATTTTTTTTAAAAAAACAACTTTCGGGGCTTTAATACTTGACATTTGGTTGTTTTATTGATATACTTAAAACAATGAAACAAATTGTAACTGTTACATTTCGTAATATTAGGCAAGCAGGGAAATAGTGCGCCGAAGTTTAAAACAGTATTTTGCTGTTTTCAGGCACATGGCCAATAATTCCCGTGATGGATTAGAATGTTTAGTCTTAATCGCGCACTGTTATTATCATTAAAAGTGCTTAATTATAAGGAGCAATTGAGTAATAATAAGTTTTTTGAAATTGCCTCAATGTTTAACGCAGTTAATTAACCGAGTGAAAAATCACTCAAAACACGGAGAATGATCATGAAGAAAAAAGATGTTGTCGCAAGTCGTAAGTTATTGATTGTTAATGCTTTTACATTAATAGAACTCCTCGTGGTTATCGCTATTATTGCCATTCTGGCCAGTATGTTGCTACCGGCGTTGAATATGGCTCGCGAGAAGGCAAGAATGATTAGTTGTGCTGCTAATGAAAAACAGATTGGCACTGCTTTTAACATGTATACTGGCGACAATGACGGGTTTATTGCACCGCAGCGCAGTCCTTATGCTGGGAATCCGGGTGGTAATGAACTCATATACAATTGGGAGTGGAAACTTGCGCCTTATCTTTCTCCCAAAGGAGCTAAAAACAGCAGCGGGACTGATGTTAAACATGTCCAGGTTTTCGTTTGTCCTGCCGACAAGGATCAGCTTGCCAATGTTAACATTAATTATCCTACTAATTATGGTTACAATCAGTCAATGGGATCAATCGGAACTTCTGCTTGGCAGGGACCGACTAATATGGATTTAGCCTGGAAGCGTATTACTCGTTTCAAAAAACCCACAAAAGCAGTTGTTCTTGCTGATAGTCTGAACAATATAAATATCCTCAATGGTTACGGAGTAAAAGTTGCAGATGGTTCTCCGAAGCTTCCTGATACTTATACCAGCTGGGCTCTTACTAGCTGTAAAATTGATATGTTCCGTCATGGTGGCAAATTTGCAAATTTTCTTTATGTTGACGGGCATGTTGACGCTCAGGATCCACGGACTATGCTGCGCCAGCAAGTCAAACTCAAAAACACCTGGACTCCAAATTATTACAGCTACTGATATTTTATGTGTATTGCCGGAATCCAGTTATTAACTGCTGGGTTCTGGGTTAAATATTATGCAGTAACAATATCCTGAAACCCTGCTAAAGCTATTATGCTGCTGGGATCTCGACGCTTTGTTTCCGCCTTTGCCATTTTTGGCTACTGCGCGACGGGTCTGTGAATCTCTTTGCATTCAAACAGTTTTGTGCATTTTGCACGATACGAAATAGAAAAATAATCATTCTAAAGAAAAAACTCAGTTTTACCCTGATCGTCATTAAAGCAGGTAATAACTCTGTTCTGGTTATCAATGCACATATTCTTGATGATATAAGGGAACCGCCGACAATAAAAATATTTATTAATTGAGGTTTGCCTGCTACACTTCAGATTTCATCAAGATATTCTGGATATAGTCGACTGTGACCGCGATACCTCAAAATATGTCCGAAAAAATCTCTTATCAGAGCATGAAATATTGATTCGGAAAAGTGTTGGTGTTTGGTGACGATAAAAGTTGGGGCGAAATATGAGCTGTTACTATTAGTCGTCTATATGAGACACAGTGCTTACAGCGAAATATTCAAATTGATCTGAAACAGATACCGTTGTATCAGATTATAAAACAGCTGGTTTTTTTGATATGCCGAAACTGCTGAAAAGCGGTAATAAAACTATAGTTAATCCTTAACCATGGAGGTGTAGATGAATTAGCAACGTTGTTGATATATCAGTAGTAAAGTTTTAAGAAATGTAAATTTTTAAAGATAAGAGCTTATGCGTGTTTGTGTATGAACTTTTCTTAAATAATTTAACCGTAGAAAACATTTAACTTTAAATCAGGAATAGATGCAATATGAATAAATCAACCAACTTTATAGCAGGAATTATCGTCGTATTTTTAATTGCAGTAATAAATAGCAGTTTTGCAGAAACAATTTTAAAGAAAACTTGGCCTAATACCCCGCTCAGAGGTATTGCTGCGGGGGTTTATGACGGGGCATCTGGCCAGGGGTATGACGCAAATGGTTATATCACCGAAGAGTGTTTTGTTAAGATGAAAGACTGGAAGGTTAATGTTGTAAGATTCATGGTTGGAGTTGATAAAAATTCATCATGGGATGTAAGTGAAAGTGATGGAGATACCTTGCCGGCACTTGGAACAAATAAACTTGAACCTTATCAGGTAAATTTAGCCGGTTTAGCCAAAGCAGTGGAATACGCTGAAAAATATAAAATTCATTACATTATCTATATCGGTCATACTTATGCACGTAAATTTCCGACCAATAACTACACTGATTTTACTGATAATCTTGCGCTGTTATTGGAACATTTAGCCACAACATATGGCAATAAAAAGTATTTACTGGGCTATCTGCTACTTGACGAACCACATTATGACCAAGAAGTGGCGGAAACGCTTGACCACTCATTATCTAAGATGTTGATTGACAAAATAAGAGCGATTGATAAAGAATCATATATTACCCTGATGCCCGGAGTATGGGGCATGAACACACAATATGCAAGTTGGACACCACTGCCTACTACGCATGATTATAAAGTCAGATATGTCGCTCATATGTTTGCTCCGACGACATTTACCCATCAGGGGATAAATGGTTTTCCGACCCCGACTTATTATCCGGGGGACAATTGGAGTTGGGCAAAATTTATTCTGCCATATAGAGATTTTAATAATAATGCAGTATCATTCCCGTGGGATGAACCTGACTTGGTAGATTATCTTCAAGCAGCAAGAGATTTCCAAACTAATAATAGTCTTGATCCACTTCTGGTCGGAAGTTTTACTGTTATTCGCTGGGCAGACTCGACTAGTGCGGTTCAGTGGATTAAAGATGTAACTTCAATACTTGATGGATATGGTTGGGGACATATTTGGCATACTTTTGGTGAATGGAATGGTTGGAATCCGACATTTGATAATAACCCGGGAGCATATCCGGCAGCATTTGACGGTGGTTATCAATCTGCGATATTCACAGAATTAAAACAGCAATGGAACAAGAATACACAATACGAGGTTTATGAAACTCTGGCAGACTGGATGATGGACAGTAACCCAGATGATGCTTCACTCAGTGGAAATGATCTTACAGCTTATGGCTGTACCTATGACACATCTGATTTTAAAACGGGTACTGCTTCAATCAACTTTAATGGTACAAGCGATTACCTGCAATCAGATGCTGTTTCGATTGACAATCAATTTACCATTTCAGCCTGGGTTAAAATTGCAGAAAAGAGTCATGCAACTGCAATTATCGGCAGTGCTCCGGTATCTGCTAGCGGAGATGGTTTTATATTATTCTGCAATAGCTGGAATTCCAATGATAAAAAAATATATTTTTCAACTAGTAATGGTTCGACATCAAAATCTGCACGTACGGATGATAATGCCATAAAATTCGATAAATGGCATTATATTACATGCGTTGTTGACCGGAAGAGTGGCACAGCTACTATATATGTTGACGGCGTAGATAAAACAGCAGCGAATCAAAATGCTATTCTGACTGATTTCTCCGTGACTAAATCAATCTATGTTGGGCAAGCCCCAGGACAGGGGTTGTATTTTCAAGGCAACATGGATAGTGTAAAAATAGTTGAACGCCTCTATTCTGCTGAAGAAATAGCATCTATAGGATATTGGAAGTTTGATGATAATGCAAATGATTCTTCAGTGCTCCAAAATGACCTTACGTTGTATGGTGCGACTTATGATTCTAATGCAAAAGGCGGAAAATCGCTTAATTTTAATGGTAGCTCAGATTATCTGCAGTCTGAAGCAGTTATTGACGTTTCAGATAAATTTACCATTTCAGCCTGGGTCAAAATTGAAGACAAGAATCATTCAACTACAATTATTGCCAGTGCTCCGGCAGCTACCAGCGGAGATGGTTTTATATTATTCTGTAATGGTTGGAATTCCAGTAATAGAAGAATATATCTTACAACTAGTAATGGTTCGACATCAAAATCTGCACGTACGGATGATAATGCCATAAACTTCAATCAATGGCATTATATCACATGCGTTGTTGACCGGAAACAGGGCAACGCTACCATATATATTGATGGCGTAGATAAAACAGCAGCGAATCAAAATGCTATTCTGAGTGATTTCTCTCTTAGTAAATTAATCTATGTGGGGCAGTCTCCAACTCAGGGATTGTATTTCCAAGGTAACATGGATGAGGTCAAAATTACTGACCGTTTATTGAGTCAGGCAGAAATAACTGCAGAAAGTGAAAAGTATGACACGCTGGCAAGCTGGGAGTTTGAAACTAATACCAATGATTCGTCATTAAGTGGCAGAAACTTAACCGCTTATAGCTCTACTTATGATCTGGCTGATTTTAAATATGGTATTGCATCTATTGTTTTTGACGGTAGTAACAGTTATTTGCAGTCATCAGAAACAGTCTCTCTGCCTGATCAATTCACCATTTTGGGTTGGATGAAAATTTCAGATCAGGCACATACGACAAGTATTATTGGCAATGCCAATGCCGGAGCCAGTGGTAACGGTTTCCTGTTATGTGTAAATAATTGGAATACCAGCAATAAAAAACTATTGTTTATCACCAGCAATGGTACAACTGCTGACAGTGCTGCGACAGATATCAATGCAATAAATTTCGATCAGTGGCATCATATTGCATGTGTTGTTGATCGAGTAAATGGCACCGCCAGGATATTTGTTGATGGAATAGATAAAACAACCGGCGATACTATATTAACAGACTTTAATATCAGTAAATCTCTATATCTTGGCTGTTCAGATAATAAAGATTTGCTTTATAAAGGCAAAATGGACAATGTTAAAATAGTCGAAGGTTTGTTGACTCAGGCAGAAATACAAGCTGATATGTGATATTAGTAGAAGCGTAAACAAGTGGATGTTGGACAGTTGAAAGTTGGAGTAAATAAAAACCCCAATATCCAAGGGTATTTGGTGGAAATAAAGGATATGAAAGATAGATGAAATTAACTGGAATAATTGCTGTGATGTTATTGAGCCAACTTGCTTTGCAGGCTGGAAAAAGTTCAGAAAATACAAAATGGATGGAAAATGTTTTAAAAGCACATCCAAAGTACGATGTTAATCATGATAATATTCTGACCGCGACAGAAGCAATGGCGTACCTCAATGATAAAAAAAAAACAGTAATCGCTCCAAACTATGCAAATGTTGTGTATGATGATAAATATCCAAGTGATAAACTGGATATTTATCTCGCAACATCTAAAATCCCAACCCCTGTTCTCGTTTATTTTCACGGTGGAGCATTTTCCGGAGGCGATAAGAAAAAAATTCAGCAAATGCTGCTTAAACAATGTCTTAAGAATAAAATATCAGTTATTTCCGTTAATTACCGGTTAAGCAGTGGTAAGAATTACGCTTTTACCTACAGCAAATTAACTCCGTTCCCGCCACCATTTCAGGATGCAGCACGGGCAGTGCAGTTTATTCGGCATAATGCCTCAAAATATAATATAGATAAGCAACGGCTTGCGGTCAGCGGCGGTTCAGCCGGTGGCGGTATTGCATTATGGCTGACGTTTTACAATGACCTTGCCAATCCCAAGACAGCCGATCCGATAGAGCATGAATCGACTAAACCGGTTTGCGGTGTCGTACTCTTTGCTCAGACCACTTATGATCAGGAATATATAGCCAGAAATATGATTTATGACGGCTATAAAATCGCCTGGATAAACAAACTGTTTAAAATGAGCAACAAGCAGTTAAAAGACCCTGCGACTAAAATCATGCGGGAAAGCATTTCTGCCATAGATTTAGTCGATGCTGCTGATCAGGTTGAACTGTTTATGTGTCTTGGCGGCGAAGATAAAGTGACCGCCGATATGTCGCAGGCAAAATTTGTGCATAACGTAATATTCTATAGAGAACTTGAGAAAAAGCTTAAAAAGTATAATATTTCTTATGAAATAGCGTTAAACAGTGAATACAAAAGCAGGCAACGCAAGGGTGAATGGTTTACTGGTGCGATAGTATTTTTAAAACGAAATTTTGGCATAAGCAAAGGGGGAAAGCAATGAAAAAAAACACTTATGGTTCAAGTGGCAAATGGCATTTTGGATTGACAATTATGGCGGCATGCATTATTGGCAGTGTGGCATATTCATCGAACGCGGTAGAGAAAGTATGGCCTGGCAGACTGCGCGGCTTTTGTGTTGGCAGCCCGAGAGAGCATATGACCGATGAGAAAATATTTCAGAGATTAGCTGCTTGGCGTGTAAATGTGATTACTGTCAATTTTACGTATGATAAGAGGGTAAAAATAAAAAACACCTCAAATCTGCCGGAAGTCCCGCCTGAAATGGAACCGTACCGAGGAATGCTTGACCGTCTGGATAAGATGGTCGCTCTGGCAAAAAAATATAAGATATTTATTATTCTTGCCGGGGGGGGGGCTGTTGGCAATGACAAAATTAATGTTGCGACAAGCAGGACTCTCAAGACTCAGCTAGAGAAAGCGGAACGCACTTATCTGAAAAATGTGATTGATTTACATTTGTATCTTGGCAGGAAATATGCAAACGAACCTACCATTCTTGCGTATAATTTTATATCAGAACCTCACACCCCATGGATCGTCAAGAACTGGCGGACGGAAGTTGTCCCCTCATTTATCAAGGCTGTTCGCAGTGTTGATGAAAATACCTATTTTATCTTTAGTGCCGGTTTGTGGGGATTTCCGGATTTCGGGAAGGGCAGGAGGCTTTCAGTTCCTTTTAAGGATCCAGTCAATAAAACACTCTACGGATGGCACGACTATTCTCCTCATAATTATACTCATCAAGGAATAGGTAATAAAGCAAAAAGAGCTACAAGACCAAGGGGACAGGTCTATCCCGGTAAACTTAAAATGTTCAGCAACGGTTCGCTGAAATTGTGGAATCGCGCCGCAATGGAACAATATATGCAGCCGGCAATTGATTTTATGAAAAAATATAAAGTTAAGATGTTTGTTGGTGAATTCGGAGTAGTTCGCTGGGCTCCGGGTGCTGACAAATGGCTGGAAGACAAAATTTCTATTTTTGAGGAGAACGGAATTAATTGGGCCTGCCACAACTATGCAGGTGGCTGGGATGGCTGGAATGTCACTGTTCGCCCAGATGCGAAAGGTGGTAATGTGGCGGATGGTAATATCGATACCCCGCGGCTGAAAGTGTTGAAGAAATATTTTGCAAAGAATAAAACATTTAATAAATAAAGGATAATAAAAAAATGAAAGTATTTGGGATAGTTGCGGTACTGTTATTGAGTCAACTGGCTTTGCAGGCCGGGAAAAGTTCAGAAAATACCCAATGGCTGAAAAATGTTTTGAAATCACATCCCAAGTATGATGTTAATCATGATAATATTCTGACTGCGGCAGAGGCAATGGCGTACCTCAAAGATAAAAAGAAAATAGTAATTGCGCCAACCTATAAAGATGTTAGGTATGGTAAATATTCCAGTAACAGGCTGGATATTTACCTTGCCGCATCTAAGCAGCCAACTCCGGTTTTAGTTTATTTTCATGGTGGGGCATTTGCCGCAGGCGACAAGGGGAAAATTCAGCAATCGTTGCTTAAAGAATGTCTGAAGCATAAAATATCGGTTATTTCAGTAAACTACCGTTTGAGCAGTGAAAAGGATTATAAATTCAAATACAGTAAATTAACTCCATTTCCGCCGCCATTTCAGGATGCCGCCCGGGCAATCCAGTTTATTCGGTATAATGCAAAAAAATATAATATCAATAAACAACAACTGGCGGTCAGTGGCGGTTCAGCCGGTGGTGGAATTGCGCTGTGGTTGGCCTTTTCCCCTGACCTTGCCAAATCTGGAGCCACCGATCCGCTGAAACGTGAATCAACCAAACCGCTGGCAGTTGTCGCACTTTATGCCCAGACCACTTATGATCAGGAATATATCACGGAAAATATGATTTATAACGGCTACAAAATTGCCTGGATCAATAGACTATTTAAAATGAGCAACAGCCAGTTACAAGATCAGTCAACTAAAGCCATGCGAAAAGCAGTTTCTCCGCTGGAGCTTGTGGATGCCAGTGACCAGATTGAGGCATTTATGTGTCTGGGCAATGAAGTTAAAGTAACCGCTGACATGGAACAGAGCAAATTTGTGCATAACCTGATTTTTTATCGTGAACTTGAAAAAAAGTTAAAAATGTATAATATTCCTTATGAACTAGCGTTAACCAGTGAATATAAAAGAGGGCACCGCAAAGGGGTGTGGTATAAAGACGCAGTAGCCTTCTTAATCCGGGCGATGAACAAAAGGAAAAAACAATGAAAACCCCTAACTGCTATTTGATGGAGACAATTTTGGTGGTAGCTACTATGTTTAGTATGACATTTTCAGTTCACGCAGTGGAGAAGGTTTGGCCAGAACGTATCAGGGGATTGAATACGGGCGGTCCGCGAGCCGCATTGGCAACGGAAAAAATATTTAAAAAGCTGGACAATTGGAATGTGAACCTGATCCGGCTTAATTTCGATCAGGATCGTAAAGCTGATCTGCTGAACCATAAAACAGGACAGCTGGTTGTGGTGCCGGAGTATATGAAGCCTTATCAATTAAACTTGACTCGTCTGGACAAGATACTTGCGTTGTGCAAAAAATATAAAATTTATATGATTATTTGTGCTGCAAAAATTGTTGGGCGGGATAAAAAGGATGTTGCCGAAGCAACAAGTTCCGGGGTGAATTCTGTCAGTTATGAAAAACACCTGCTGGACTTCTGGAAATATATCGCGATGAAATACAAAGATAATCCGATGCTTATCGGCTATGATCTGCTAAACGAACCGCATACTAAAGACGAGATGAAATATTGGCAAAAGCGTACTGTTCCTGAATTGGTTAAGGTGATCAGAGCCATTGACCGAGCAACAACTCTTGTCATTGAACCGGGTCCTTGGGGACTGCCCGGAGGGTTTAGCAACTTCTAGCCAATTGATGATCCGAAAACGGTATATTCATTTCACTTTTACGCCCCGCATAACTATACCCATCAAGGCGTTGGCAAGCAAAAGCGCGAGGGGACAGGTATCTATCCGGGGATGCTGAAAATGTTTAACAGCAGTCCGGAGATTATGTGGGATCGCGCAACTCTGAAAGAAAATATGCAACCGGCGATTGATTTCGCACGAAAATATAAAGTCCGTATGCTGGTTGGCGAATTCAGTGTAATCCGCTGGGCTAAAGGTGGTGCCGCGCAGTGGCTGGAAGATTCAATATCATTGTTCGAGGAAAATGGATTTGACTGGGTATATCACAGTTATACTAGCTGGAATGGTTGGAATCCGACCTTTACCGCAGGTGCAAAATCAAACAATGAACCCGACGGTGGGGCTGATACAGATCGTTTGAAGGTGTTAAAGAAATATTTTGCTAGGAACGGAAAATGATAGTAATAGATGATACAACAATTGCTGGAAGCTCGGTTGAGCTGATTAATTCGTTCGGAAAACGTGAAATTACCCATGTTATTCATGATATTGACGGGACTCACAGTCTGATTCGTGATTGGCCGCCGGTAATGAGTTTGGCAATGCACTGGGCTATGACCTGCGGATTGGAGAGTGGTTTTGATTCACCCGAAAATCTGCAAATACTTGTTGAGCGTGTTGGCAAAGCGGCGTTGCCGGAAATGGATCGCACCGCAGTTGAATTTGCCGGATATTCCGCGTTGACTCAACTGGAATATGGTATCAGGCGTGGTTTTGAAGAAGGCAATTATCCTGAACGTCTAAGATCGATAATAACTCCTGAATTTCTGATTGTCAATGCGCGTATTCTTGATTTAATGCGGCATGGAATTGAGGTATTTGAAGAGATAGATGAACCGCTGGAAATAAAAGCATTTATCAAGGAAATTTGCCCAGTGCTTTTCAGGTTTTATGAAGATATTCTGAATATTGCCAGTCGCGACCGTAATACTCTGGATGCAAAAATAAATCCTGAAAAATGGCGGGTTCCCGGTTCAATGGAATTTATGCGACACTTGAAACAACTGGGTTGTATTAACTATTTTGTTACCGGCGCGGTTGTCTATGAGAGCGGGGGCATGCTTGAAGAGGTTGAAGCTTGCGGTTTTGAGGTTGGACCGGGTAAATTGGTTGAGTGTATGTTCGGCTCGACCTGGGATAAAAAAATGCCTAAAGATGATTGGATAAAAGCGATTGTTAAAGATGCAGCTATTGATCCGGCAAAAGTTCTGGTGGTTGGAGATGGCAGAACAGAGATAAAAGTCGGCGTTGAGATTGGCGCGGTCACTATCAGTCGCCTGCCTGAAGAACAGCAGTTGCAGCGGAATATCCAAATTGGACTGGGAACAAATATCATTGTTGCTGATTATACGGACGCCGTTTTTTTAGGGATGTTTTATCATGAATAGTCGCAGGGCAGCAAAGCCGCAACCAAAAAATGTAATAACAATTCTTTCTGATCAGCATCGTTGGGATGCCATGGAAATGTATGATGCTAGAGTCCATACGCCTAATTTACACCGGATGGCGGACTCTGGTATAATGTTCAACCATAATTATTGTGTTACCCAGGCGTGTGTGCCTTCGCGTGCTTCGTTTATGACAGGAAAATATCAAGGCGAACATTTATTGAGAGACAACCATAAAGTGCTGCAGCGGCACGAGAAAACTTGGCCGGGGTATCTGAGCGAGCATGGGGTTCAAACTGTGGCGGTCGGACGGACACACCATATTGATCTGGGTTTTGACAGTGTGGTTAGAGTTCCGTCCGGTAACAGTTTTCCGATGGACTGTCATCACAAAACCTTGCAAAAGCACTGGAGCTCGGAAGCTTATGTTGGTCCCAGTCCAGAACCTTTTGAGGAATATTATGAACATAAGATAACGCAAACTGCGCTTGATTTTCTTCAGGAAATATCTCGTTCGGGAATGCCGTTTGCACTTTATGTGGGCTATTTGGCTCCTCATGCCGCACTTACCCCACCTGAACCGTATTGGTCAATGTATAAGGATTTAGAGGTGCAAATGCCGGAAGAGGGCAATGTTCCTGTTGTTATTCAAGAACAAATTAAAGCACATGGCTTTGATCAGGTTACGCCGGAACTTTATCAGAAAATAGTTCGAGGGTATTTTGCGATGATTAGCATGATGGATGCATGTATCGGCATGCTGTTGGATAAAGTTGAAGAGATGGGGTTGAGCGAAAATACTGTGATAATTTATACGAGTGACCACGGGGAGATGCTCGGCAGCAAGGGACTGCACAGTAAGTGTTATGGCTATGATCCGTCGATAAGAATTCCGCTGATTGCAACTTGTCCCGGGGTGATTCCGGCAGGGCGGCGGACTGATGCGATGATTGAGAATATTGATATAGCTCCAACTGTCTGCGATGCTTTGGGGATAGAAACAATGCCATGTTCAGGACGTTCGGCCTGGAATATCATGACTGGCGATAAGGACCAGCATCGGGAGTGGATTTTCAGTGCCATGGGGAATTCTATGCAGACATTCAGAAACCACCAATGGAAGTGGATTCGTTATGCCGATTGTCATAGAAATGAATTGTATGACATGCTTAATGATCCCCTTGAGCAGAATGATATTTCCGACACCGTAGAGGGGCGGGAACTCATCCAGAAACTTTGCCTGAAACTGTTGGATTTCAACATCACGGTTCATAAAGCGCAGGTAACAGATTTTGATCAGGATGCGGTACAGCCACGTTTAATACCGTTTTTTACGACTTAGGTCTCACTCAAAATATAATAACTATAGCGACAAATACTGTACGCTATTCAACCGTCAAACAGGGAAAAATTATGTCGAAATTTTTAATTATGGTAATGATTGGTCTGGTCAGTTTTCAGCAGGCTGTAGCGCAGCCTAAGGCCAGAATATTCAAGATGAAAAACTACAGTGCCAAACTGGCCAGTAACGGGACGTTGTCAGTCAGCAGTAATGATTATAAGGTTATGACTCTGCCTTTGATGGTATTTAATGAAAAAATTAAAACGAGTAAACAGGTATGGCCGCCGCGAAGAAACTTTTCGCCTGAGATTAAAATAACTGAAACTGATGAAAAAACTGAAATCAATATAAGCTACAGCAAAACCGGGATAATCAAAAGCTTTAAGAAAAAAATTATTCTAACCCCGGATACCATTTCAGTTGCAGTAAAAACTGTTCCGGCTAAAGTTTTTTATGATTGTTCATCCGGGATAAAGCTTTTTCCTGAAGTTTTTGACGGAGCCGAATACCGCGGGTTGAATAATAATAAGCCGGTATCAGAGAAAATGCCTGAAGGTACGCCTGAAAAACATCAATTTACCCTTAATGGATTGAATCGGCTTTCGGAAATTATTTTTTCTAAAACAAAAATAGGCACAATTTCATTTAATTTTACCCGGAAAAGCCCGAGGGGGCTTTCGGATTTTAGATATTTAGCATGGTCAAGAAAATACAATTTTCACTTCTTTAAGATAAATTATCCTGCAGGTAAGGTGTTTGCATATACCGTAACAATAAAAATAAGCGATGCAGATAGAATATCCAGTAATCTTGTAAATGTACCCTTGGACAGTAATTTGATTTATATCAGAGGCTGTAAATATGTTAAACGCAGCCCGACTGAAATAATACCATACAGATTTAGTGACCGCGTTTTGCAATTAAAACGTTCTCAATTAAATTTTAACCCTGTATATGCGAAGTGGACAAGTGGAAATTATATGCTTTTTTCCACTTCAGCTAAAAATATTAGTGTCAAAATGAACCTGATGCCGTTCAAACATAAAGCTTCCGTTCCCTTTCGTGTCTACCGTGACGGGGTATTTTTGAAAGATTTTTATTTTGTGAAATCAAATGAGGTTAATCCGATAGCGATAAAATTAAGTTCATCTGACAATAAACAGCACCGTTACAGGATTGATTTTCCGACAACCACGACTCTCGCAGTCACTGGACTGAAAATTGATAAAGATACTGAATTGCATAAAATAAAACTATCGGATAAACCGGTGTATATTGCCATGGGGGACAGTATTACTCATGGCAGTGTCGGTCTGGACAGTCTAACCGCTAAAACATATCCTGTGCTATTGGCGGATAAACTTGGTTATAATCTCTATAATCTCGGCATTGGCGGTAGCAAGGTATCTGTTCCGGTCGGAGAAATGCTGAAAGATTGGAAAAAGGTCGGTCTGATTACACTTCTGATAGGGTATAATGATTTTTCCTGGGGCGGAGTCAATATCAACGACTACCGCACCAGCTATGTAAAACTCATAGAGGCCATCAGAAAAAATCACCCGTCAGTTCCGCTTTTTTGTATTACTCTAACTTATACCAGTACTAAAAAATCTTCTAAAACAGGAATTACTCCCGACGAATACCGTCAGGTTGTCTATGATATTGTAAAATCATTTCAAAAGCGCGGTGACACTAAAATATTTTTGCTTTACGGAGAAGAATTGACCGATAAAACATGTCTGCATGACTCGGTTCATCTCTCCGTGAAAGGTAATAAAATATTTGCGGATAAACTTTACGCTAAGATTTATAAAACACTGAAAAAATAAAAAAAGGAATCGTATGAAACAAGCAATTAACCATTTCGTTAAATGTACAGTAAGCCTGTTGGCAGTTTATAATTCAGCACTTTTGCCGGCGGCTGAAACAACTTCAGCTGACGCATCCGAACAAGGCTGGGTATCCACCATTAAATACACGCCGAAAGATGGCATGGTCTATGAACTTGGCAGTATGAGAGACGGTAGAATTATTCCGGTTTTTCTTGGTATTCACCCAGGTACCGGCCGAGTATTAGCAGATGGGAAAAAATATAAAATCACCATTAATAATTTCAAAAAAACTGGTGGTAAAAGTGAGACATACACTTACCAGTATAAAGATATTTATAAAGGGACAGACAGCATCTCCCGGAAAAATATGTGGGAGTTCTCGATTAAGAAAAAGATTACCGCACTGCGTGATTTAAAACTCCAGTGGTATGAAAACTATCTGAATACCCATCTCATTGCAGGCAGAGATGTTTTCGATCAGCGCAATAATAAAATTGCAACTATCTCCAAAGAACCTTTGCCGACAAGTAAAATGTTCAAGGTCATAAAGGACAGCAGAAGATTTAAAGAATTGAGTTTTGATGCTGTTATTGGAAAAATTGATATCAAGTTCAGTTCTAAGATGATGCTGGTTGACCATCGTGCGGCACCATGGAGACGGGCAGACAACGCTCACTTGTTTTATAATGAATTTAATTTAAAAAAAGGAGAATCCATACAACTGGATATACAGGTCAAAATAACGCCTGACTACGCAGGTCTGAAGCGTTATCAACCTATTGCGGCGGAAAAGGATGTTTATACATCCAAACAGCAGCTTCCTGCACGACAGGTTATTATACCATCTCCCAAAACCGTAACTTGGATGCAAGGTAATTTTAAACTAGCCCATAAAGCCAGTTTGTTTCATAACTTACGCGACAGCAATATAACACAACAGGCTAAAAACTTTTTTGCCGAAATGTTTCAGCTCGATTTGCAGGTTAAGCCCATTAAAAAACAGTTGAAAAACTGTCTGGTGCTGAGTAATAAAAAGCTTCCGGGAAATGTTGATAAGGTGCTTGCTAAGATGCTGAAAAAGGTGGCGAAACTGAATCCTGAAGGCAGTTACGTTTTGCGGGTCACAAGTGATGCCATCATGATTGCAGGCAAGAGCGAACAGGGGGTATGGAATGGTCTGATGACCCTGTTTCAACTTTCCAGACATCAAGTTGCTACGGGTGGCATTACTTACGCTCAGGTAAACATTGCAGACTATCCCGATTTTGATTATCGTGGTATTTATGTCCGAATTCAGTCAGACCTGGATTATGCTTGGAGTCGGCGTTTTGTCGCTGTTATGGCTGAGTTAAAATATAATCAGGTCTACTTACACTTTGCAAACGGTATTGGCGTTCGGTTCAATTCACAGTCCAAGTCTTATGACCGGAACTCCGCCAGCATATCAACGAAGGAATTTGCCGAATTTGTCCATTATATTAAAAGCTTCAATATGGAGATTATTCCCATTTGGGCTGCCGGTAAAACCATGTTGTCATCAAAACATTTCAAGCAGTTTCCGAAATTGGCGGCAATGACCATCAATAAGAATAAAAACTGGGATATCTCTCTCGATGAGGTGTTTGAGTACCACAAAAGTATTTTAGACGAAATTATTGAGCTTACCGGCACAAAAACAGTTCATCTCGGCATGGACGAGATTTATCATTTCGCTCGCTATTGTCGTAATAACACTGGACGGGGAGACTTAATTTTAGCGAACTACATTAACAAATTTACTGACTATTATGCACCACGTGGTATTCGAACGATTATGTATCATGATATGCTGGTTAAAGCCAAAGATGTAAGCAATGGTAAGGGTAGTGGGTATTTTGCCGCTAATGCCCATGAGGGGTCGGAGAAAGCGCTTGCTTTACTGCGCAACCGGCAGATGTTGACCATTGAAAATTGGTCATACAGCGAAAATGAAATATATGTGGAATTCGATCATCTACTGGCAAAGGGATTGAATACTTACGCTTCATGTTGGTATCGCTACGAGAATATCATTGGTTTGAGTGCTTATACTAAAGGACGCTCGAATACCTTTGTCTGCACCTACTGGTCATCCCCTCGCACAGTTCAGGCAAGAGGCTGGGATCCACGTGGGGCTCGTTCCCTCAATGACCGCTTCAAGACCTATAAGTTTTTGCCGGCAATGGGACTGGGGAGCGAAGCTGCCTGGAATGGTGGTAAACGAGATCTGGCTTACAATTTTTTAGAGGAAACCCTGCGGTTGTTTAATCAGAGAAAAGGTTTGGTTCCGAATGAAAAAAACTGTGTGCCATTTGACCTGTCCGGTGTAGTAAATCGAGATCTAACGGACGCTGTTGCTGGAGATGGTGTTGGCTTTATCGATCAGGGCAGAACAATGGCTATGGGCTCATTCCCTTCAGGAAAGCAATTTTTCGGGGGAATTCCTTTTTTGATTTCAAAAAACAAACAACAGCAGGCGTGTGCTGTTGCTTTAAAAGGATATTATACGAAGAAACTGCCGCAAAAGATTCGCATACCTGTAAAGGCAGGAAAATATGTCAGCTTGGTATTTCTGCATACCTGTCATTTTGATTTTGAAGCAAAAAACATGCACAAAGCTCTCAATGTAAATTATATCGTTAATTATAAAGATGGCACCAATGCTGAGATAAAACTAATCAATGATGAAAACATCATGGCTTGGGCTCCCGCATTGACCCGTTTCAATCCTGATAACAACAGCCTGTGGCTGGCATGGGTGGGCATGACTAAAGATAATCTGCCGACCGCAGTGTATGGCTATAGCTGGAATAACCCTCAGCCTCAAAAAGTGATTACATCGATTGAACTGCAAGCTGATGCAGATGCTGATGCGTCACTTTTTTTAATTGCCATTACAGGGATTAAAAAATGAGCAGTGGGCGAATACAAAGTAATGTACAAACTATTGCGAATAGTGCAGTAAGCTTATTTTAGTGCCTTGTAAAACGCTATAGCTTGTAAAATAATAGCTTTTATTTTATAAAACTTATTGTATAGTATTAAAATGGAATCACATAAAAGCAGAAAAATATGACTATAAATATCAGACAGATGGCGAAATTATCAGGTGTTTCCGTGGCAACTGTGTCACGGGTTATGAATCGCCAGCCGGGTATCAGACCGGCTACCGAAAAAAAGGTACGGGATTGTATTGAACAATATGGCTATGCTCCTAAGATGATTAAACGTCAGAAAAATGCTAATGTTTCTGCGATTGTGCCGTGGAATACAGCTAATGACTCAGTTTGGTATGTTGGTCAGTTGATTCAGGGCTTGGGAAACTATGCCTTTGCCAACCATAAAAATTTCGGTATTCTGCCCATTGATACAGAAATGACAGGGCGGGTAGATATTATTCAGGAACTCAGTCAGAATAATATTGATGGAGTGATTATTATTAATGCCACAACCGATTCCGATTATGTTCAGGATTTACATAAATATAAAATTCCTTATATTTTAATTAATGAAGATCAAGCCGGTACCGCACACCATATCGTTGCTGATTCGCGGAGTGGTACCGAAAAAATGACACAATATCTGCTTGATTTAGGGCATCGTGATATTTTGTTCATTGAAGGCGATAACGCAAGAAGTGATGTTCGGGAGCGTATTGCCGGTTTTATTGCCGCAATGCAACAGGCAGGCATAGCTGACGCAAAAAAATATTTGTTTTCACATTCAGGCTATCCCGGCAACCCCTATGAAAAAGGGTATAATGTTATTTCTCAAATGCTCATTCAGGGGCATGGTAAATTGCCATACAGTGCTATAATTGCTAATTGTGACGCTGTTGCACTGGGTTGCAGTAAAGCTTGTCGTGAACACAACTTATCCATTCCTGAAGATGTGTCAATTGTCGGATACGATGATTCTCATTATGGCGAATATAATTATCCGCCTTTCTCAACAATCCGCCAACCGCTAAAAAAAATGAGTGAATTGGCGATGAGTGAAGTGATCCGGATGATTACGGAGGGGTTTCCTGAACAACCGGTATCACATACTATTCCAGTGGAAATTATCATCCGTGAATCAACTGGGCAATGTCCAGTTTAACCCATTAATAAGTTTAATTAGACGGTACTCGAAAAGCCTTTAATTGCCGCGATGCGGCAATTAAAGGCTTTTCGCCGCTCCGTTTATATTAATTTCAAAGATTTTTTTTGAAATCTGGGCATTAAAAATATAGTTCTTACTAGTTTTTAGACAGTAATTGGTAAAATAACATGAGAAGTATATTTTTAAACTAAAATATTTCTAAAAAAACCAGCCGCAAAATTTTAATTTTGAGTTACAGACGATGCTTGAAAAGGTTTCGGTATTCCGAAAACCTTTTCGAACAGCGTCTAGTTAGGAAAAATAAAGATGAAAAAAATTAATGAACAATTAAAAGATAAAATATATGTCTGCTGGCTGGGCAAGACAATTGCTGGTGGCTTGGAGCTTTACTGAACCAGCTACAGCACTAATGCTTAAAATCTACAATTTCGGCTGGCTGTATTTTCCTCTACCACCGTTTCTCCTGAATTAACAGGGAGAAACGGTGGGGATTTTTGTTTTTCTACTCTTAGTATTGCGTATTATCCCATATTCTGACAAAATATATATACTGCCAAATCCCACCCTGGGATAAAACATTTGTACCTGCATATATTTTCATGAAGTTCGCGAAATCAAGCCCGCGGCCGGTAGTTGTCTGTATTCCCGTCATTGAGAACAGAGTCTGCTGCGGACCTTCAAAGCCACCACCATCCGCACACACTTGAATCGAGGCTTCAAATGCACCATCTGTTGCATGATGTTTGTAGTGGACGGTTAACAGAAACCATTTATCCACAGGAATTGGAACAGTAGTATTTGATTCACGGGCGACCGAAATAAAACTGGGATATCTGGAGACGTTGCCATCCCAGCATAATGTGTAGACTCCATTGATCTTTTTTCGTATAATCGCGAGTTCGCTTCTGATGAGCTCCACATCCGGAGCAGAAAATTCACGAAATTCCATCAGTAAGCGCCATTTATACTCGCCGATATCAGACATGCTTGATGCAAGGTTAGATTGAAGTTTGATATAGTATGAGAAGTAGAGATCGTTGGTGCCGTCTTCTGGAAACCAATTGTACTGAACGCGGCTTACTGCCGTGGTATCGGGATCATTTTGCCAGACTGCCATTGTATGTACATCAGCAGAACTTCCCCATGGCATTGTTACTGTAGTTCTTGTGCAACCTACATAATTACCCAGTATTTTGTCGCCTTTTACGGCAAAATTATAGTAGTTTTCTTGACCTACTCTGACTGGCAGGGTGCCCCAGTTAGCCCCGGCGATAGTCCCTGTCCAGTTTCCGAACGGGTATTCTGCCGTGACCCATTTTGTTGCAGTGGGGAACCATGTTCCGGTAAAATCTGACTCGAAAATTTTAGTCGCGCTGGCTGGAACGTAAACTCCAGCTTTGCTTTGAGTAGATACCAGTGAACAGAGAACAAGTGCGACTATTACGTTTTTTAAGTTTTTCATAGTGAAATAAAACATTTTTACATTCCTTATCTTTTGTTGTTTGAGATTAGCCGTGAATTACGGCGATAAACCAAATACAATAACGTTAATGGTTAGTAAAATGGCATGATTACCTCCATGTTTAATGTTTTACTTTTTTTGACACGTGTCAAGTGTTAAATGAAAAAGTTTACTGCAGGGATCTCTAAAATGTTGCTATAATCTGTATAACCCAGACGAAGGTATGATGATTATTTACCCCACCAGACGGGGTGGGTGAGGATTTGTACTCTGGTACCTGGTTTAAGTTTTTTCAATACTTTGAGCACTTCACTCATGGTCATTTTTTTGCCGTTCGCCCTCCATTTGCCACCGACGTCGCTGAAATAGCGGTTGTTATTTGTCCGGTAGGCACTGTAATCGAAACCGAATTCTTTGAGCGAGTATTGGCCGTATTGGTATTTTTTACCGTTACGCTCAATGGTTTTCCCTTTGCCGAATTCTGAAAACATGTACGTATTGTTCAGACCCATTTGCAGCACATAAGCAGCACCGTGGCTGGCGACACCGTTTACCTGAATGCCGATTTTGTTATAATAGGCAATCTCTTCATGGATAAATTTCAGTGGCTCAATATCATATTTAAGCATTAAACTAATGGTGTCATTGTGAATACCGATTTCAAAACCCTGATCATTCAGTTTTTTGTATAGATCATTCATGGCGGTATTGCGACGTATTTTCTTTGGATAATAGCGGCCATAGTAATTGGCGGAATGCAAAATATAGAATGTTGACCGCAACTTATATTTTTGTTCAAGTTCAGCCATTTTTTCAGCCTTGAATGGATGAAAATCAATATCATGCCGCATGCCGACCAGAACTTTATCAGGGGCTTTGGCGTTGACATAATCTCGTATCGGTAAAACCATGTAGCGATCTTTGGCGAGCTCTTTCAGTAGGTTTTCATAATCCTGCCAACTGAATTTAGCCATTCTATTGCGAGGCGTAGTATAGTTCTTTTTTATTTGAGCTATGGCTAATGTGGAGTCTGGGTAAATATAATTTTTCGTATCAGCTTTCCGGGTGGTCGGTCGGGTTGATTTAACACTGTTAATTACCAGCTCTATTGATTCATTATAGTCACTGTTCAGGGTTACCGGTGTATTGGTATTGATCATCAGCAAACCCAAGCCGCCTTGAAATGGCTTAACCCTGCGGTCGTTGATGGCAAACTTCTGCGACGTCTTGATTTTTACCTGAAATTCAAGGTTAGGAGTTTTTATTGAAAAATTGGGTGTGGCAGTAAAATTGTTAAGTTTTTTTTCTCCAACCGTGACGGTGGGTCTGTTATTAAGTTCAATGGTAGCATTGTCCAGTAATGTAGCCGGAAAGTTAAACGGGACATGCTGAACAAATGCCTTTACATCTTCAGTCAGCTTACCCTTTACACTAATCCGCACGGTGGTTTTGTTAATAATTTCAACTTTGTACGATGCCATTTTAAATGCAGTGGGATTTGCTTTGTCGGTTTTGACTTCGATAAAGTTATCGCCAGTGGTGACGATAACGGGGAATTTTTTATGCCAGAACCATTGTTTTTTCCAGCCGGGCTTAACTACTAAAAACAGTGAATTCTGGCTGATTACCAACTCGCCTTTGCGAATTTTAAAACTATCTTGTTTACTCCATGAAATAGTGAACCCCTGGCTACTGACAGATTGTTCTTTGGCGTGAAGATTGCTACATGCCAATAATCCAAATAGTAAAATAGTCAATAAATACTTCATTATAAACGTTCCTTTTTATTTTTTTGTCCAATACCTAGACCGAGAATGGCAATATCCAGACTGTTGTTTTCCCGGGTAAAGGTCAGTGATTTAATTATTTTATTCGGCTGTGGATTATCAATGACGAAAATCTGCGCATCGACAAATTGCCCTTGGTCAAATACACTCCAAATTTCACTGGCATCATACAGCAGGTAGGGCAATGTCGTTACCTGAGCACCGTTCCAGAGATAGATATTATAGCCTAGGCGAATATCTGCCGTGTAATGGGTGTCGTCGGCATAATTCAAAGTATATTTAGCGGTTAATGGGCCGAACATTGTATCCGGGCTGGCGGAGCCACCTCTATAACCTTTGCCGATACCTCTGGCATAGAAAAAGATATGCTTTTTATAAAAGCTGTTTTGGGCCGCTTTGGTTACATTTGCTGTATGTAAAACTGCAACCGTTAAGGCTTTTTTATTGACTGCGATACTGGCACGGCGCTCTTGGTGACTAAGTACCAACATTTTACCGGGGATATAGATTGGTTTGTACGGGGAACGTTTAACCTGTTTTACCTGGTCAAAGTTTACTTGGTTAACGGGGCTCTGCCAGTAGGCTAAAGCCTGGCTGCGTTGCGGGAGCTGTAATGGTTTATAGCTTAGATCGCTGTAGTGTTTCCTGGCTGAACAGATACGCATTAATGCAGTACCTTTTTTTTCTTGAAATTCTGCATAAGTTAATAGGTTCTCGGGAGTATTAATATTCCAGAATATATCTGCCCCATAAGTCATGTTAAAAAATTGGTATCCCATCACTTTTTTATCCCATATTGCCTGATTTGGTTCAAGCAGGTTTGGAAAGATAAATCTTGGAGACGGTCCAGCCCAGCGATTCATCGAATAGAATGAAAACTTATCCCTGTTTTTAGGCAGGTCAGTCAGGAAGTCTGGTTTATTGGTTGACCAGCCGACCTTTTTATATTTATACTGCAACAGTTCCTGTTCCATACCTGATTTACCATTTAACGACAGCCAGAACATCGGCGTAATGATTTTTTTATAATCACTGGTAATAAGTTCATTCATGCGGTAAAAATTAAGCGGCGGACCGCCGTTGAAATTTTTCTGCAGCATATCACTCCACATTCTGACCTCTTTTACCCCCAGCCGTTGTAGCTCTTTAGTGATTGCCATAATATCATCCGCGATCATTTTGCGCAGGGCGGCCTGGGCTTTCGAGGTCGTCGGATGTACCATGTAGAATTCATCATGACCGATATGGAAAACCGGTGGTCTGCCGCATAGTTCATAGACCTCTTTCAATAGCGGAAAGATTATTTTATAATAATCCGGGTGCGTAGGATTAACACTGGCAGAGATCGGTCTTGATTTTGGCAGTTTGAAGTTAAAATCTTTCGGAAAGACTGCTAGTTCCGGGTAAGTTTTCACCAGCCATGCGCTATGACTGGTCACCATCATTGCAGGGATAATTTCAATAAAATTTTCCTTGGCAAAATTAACTGCTTTTTTAATTAAAGCTGAACTGATATTCCGCTGGCCAAGTTTTTTATTTGATTTGTAATCAAGTGAAATCAGTGAGAGTTGCAGCTCATTAAGCTTGAGACCGGCGACGTCTTCAAAGATGTAGTCATAAAGCATTTTTTCGGAGTTGAATGACCCTGAATGCCCAGTGGTGTTAAATATCCCGCGCGTGGCAACATCCGGCCAGTCGAGAATGGCTGTTTCGGTAATTTTCTGTGGATCAAAACGCAATATTTGGAGTAGAGTGCGGAATGCATAATAGGCTCCGGCTCCGTCTTGGCCGGCGAGAATAATTCGAGCGTCGTCAGTGATTTTCAGCAGATAGCCCTCTTTTTTGCTTTTAACAGACTGGAGCTTGGTCAATAATTGAGGGTCATACTGTTTAAGAGCTTGAACGAAGCTTTGGTTCTTCAATGATCCGAGAATAATAGTTGGTTGTTGAGGGAAGCTTACTTCGCCCGGCGTAATATTTTTTAGCTTGAACCCGCAGCGATTAACATATTTTTTTATCTTTTCGGCAGTTTGAGCTTCATAGCCGTTGGTTGACGGATAGAATATTATCTCTTCTATAGGATGGATGTCGACGTTTGTTTTACCCCATTTGACCTGTTTAACGGCAGGGAAAATCACCGGATTATTATAAACCAGCTGCCGAGCGAACGGTGCCTCTTTGGAAAAGAATTTAATAACTTTCAGTGCGGCAATTTCATTATTGCTAAGTTTAAATAGATGGATGAAATGGATACCACCGCTGAAATTTGGCATGCCTGAAATAGCAAAACTGTTTTTGCCAGGCTGAATGGTTACCGGCTTGCCGATGTATTCATGATTAGTGACTCCTCTTTTTTTATAAAAATAGAAGTCAGCCTGATAGGTTTGTGAGGTTTTATTATCAACAACAATATTGCTGTCATTTACTTTTATCGTAAATTTATTGGCATCTATATTGCCCTTCGGCTTGCCGAATACCAGAATCCCATAATCGGTAGTTGTGCGTAAAAATGAATTTTTCACCCCTGCCCAACTGGTTATATCAGGCTTTTGCCCGGTAATACGTGATTCACGGCAGACGTTCAGCCCGAGGTAAGGTTGGTAATCATATTCGATTAGGTTGAATGGAATAAAAATTTCAGCAGTGTAGCCGTGCTGCCTTTTTTTTGTTGCGACTTGCCAGTCAATGGTGTTACCGGGAATAAATGCCTGTGATTGAGCCCCGTTGGCATTAAATATAAATTGTCTGGTAGTCGGTTTATTGTAGATTGAGGTGGTGATAAACAGTTCAACAATATCATCTTTAAATATACGGTTGTTAGGTGTTTTACCCGGCTTTTCCTGTGCCGTAACTTTGCCGCCGATCGCATCAACGGCAAAATAGAGCCCTTTACTGTTGCGAATTACTTTAAAACGAGTTTTGTGACGCGCCGGTTGGCCTGTTTTATAGTGACGGAATTTACTCTGCCAACTTACTTTCCCCCACTCTTTTTTGTCAAGAATACCATCAAGATTGATGATTGTATTTGTTCCCGAAGTATATACAATTGGTGCCTCGCTTGCCGGTTGTTCACTGTTGTTCGCGCTAACAACTCTATCTTCAAGGGTTTTGATTTCAGTGGCACTGAGTGCTGTTGAAAAAAGCATTATATCATCCATGCGTCCGGTCAGTTTCCAGGTGGCGAAATCTCCCAGAATAATCGGTCGAGACGAACGGGAAATCTTACTGTGATCTTCAATGTCTGTGGCGATTTTTCTGCCATTGACAAATATTGTTATTTTACGTCCCTGCCAGGTTAAGACGACATGACTCCATTGTTTAACCGGGAACTTAAAAAAAGTGGTGTATTTATCATAGCTGCCGTTAGCCTTTCTCGGGAACAGTAGCCCGTTGTTTAATTTGTCAGTTCTAAGGGTAATACCTTTGCTCTGGGTTAAAATACCCTGTAACTGTTCAAGGTCAAAGTATATCCAGAAACTGATGGATAAATCTTCAGAATTTATCCTGTCGGGATTAAGGATCAATTGCGGTGCTTGACTCTTGCCGGTAAACTCTAAAGCTCTGTCGGCGGTATTCAAACGGTCAGCCGCCCAATTATCAGGGCCGCTCAGGGTTGCGTAATTGCCTTTTACACTGTTATTATAATTCCCATTAAGACGCCAGTAAGCGATTGGTTTCGGTTGCGTGAAACCTGTACCTGTTATAGCGATTAATAGAATAATTACAGTTAATGTTTTTCTGTATGACATCGGTAGCTGTTTCCTTTATTATTAGATGGACATATATTAAAATAGATTAAAGTTTGTACTTCGACGTGACGTTATAGTTCTTTCAGGCAAGCCTCAATGGTTGCACTTAAAGAACCGGTTGCGAGGCCAACTCTGGAGTCAGCTGCGCCGTAATATAATCTTATTTCATCTTTTTCTTCATCTACCAGTGCTCCGCATGGGAATACTACATTATCAACGGTGCCTCTGGTTTCATAATCTTCCTCTGGGAATAACAACCATGAAGCAGTTTTGCCGATAACTTTCGCCGGGTTATTAAGATCAAGCATCATAGCACCGATAGAGTAATGCGCACCGTCACACGGGGTCATGACATTGTGAGTTATTACTAACCAGCCACGATCAGTCTTTACCGGTGGCGTCGGCCCCATTTTTGTTCCATTCAGATGATTGTAGGGGCGAATTAACGGTCTGTATCTGCCCCAGTTGATCAGATCTGGCGATGAGGAGAGCCAGATGGTGCCTAAACTGCCGGTTCCGCCACCGGGGCGATCTAATTTATAGTATAAACCAGCTATTTTTTCAGGGAACAGTGATGCTCCACGGTTAGGGGGCAGGGTTATGATATCAATCGGCTCATAAGTTTTGAAATCTTTGGTTTTGCCCAGAATAGTGCAGGGCCCTAAATGTCCATCTACTGCGACTGGGGTTAGGATATAATAGGTATCATCAATTTTGGTGATACGATTGTCAATGCGATGTTTATTGGCCAGATCATAGGGAGCAACCGTGGTATCAAATTCGATAAACGGCTTGTCTTCAATAGTGAAATTAATGCCGTCTGTACTTACTGCAACTCTGGTTTCTCCAGTTCCCCACCCGATACTATGGGGCACAATTGACACGAGCAGAATAGTTTTCCCTTCATAGATTGCCGGGCTTGGATTAAAGATTTTTGCGATGCCTGGAAAATCCTTGGGATCCAAAATTGGGTTTGCCGGGTGACGGGTGAATATTGTCGTTGCGTCTTTCATTGTTTTTCCTGGATTTAATTATGAGGTACAGATGTTACTCGAAAAGGTATTTCCAGTCGGAGTTCACAGCTTTAGCGTGCAATCAATACGCTCAAAAAAACACGCTAAAGCTGTGAACTCCAACAAATATCGTGATTCGCGCACCCTTTTCGAACGCGATCCAGCTAGGCTCTTAGTGTTTCAAGCCAGTTAATATCAAAATTTTATAAGCTTCTATACTAACCGTCATTTTCGTGTTTTTTATGCACGTTTTTATTTTCGCACCAAAGTTAACTTGTTGACCAATAAAATATTACATTTTATTTTCAATAATAGAATATTTATAAAAAATCATTCTGTCACAAATGACTGTCCTTCACAGGTTCAGGCACTTTTACAGGTCTGTCATGTTTTGGGTTTCCACTGTGAGTCACGTTCCACCGCGTGAAGGCCACGTTGCCGTAGGCCCTTTGTCCTAACGCGACTTACGTGGCGTGACAACGTGGTCACGGGACGGCTTTGCTGCTCTGCGCCGTTTTATGGCTTTGGATAAGAGTTAAAACTAAAATCTCCCAGCAGTTTTGGCATTACTTTGTATGTCTGATTGCCAAGAGCATGTATTTGGGCAACGGAGAGCTTATATGTTTTTACGTGCCCTCCGATGTGCAGGACATTGGTCTGATTAGCATGGGCTGTCCAGTAGTCTGCAGACGGTGCGACAAAATCTCCCCAGGCATCAGTTAGTAACCAGCGGTCTGAAGAATTTGAGGCCAGTTTTTTCTGCATTACAGGCGCGTGGGCTTTCCAGCTTTGTTCATTATTATTGGTCCAGCCGCAAAATCTGTACCAATAATTATTTAGTATGGTCCAGCCAGTTGGATTCCACCTGTTGCCACCATCGGATTTTTTGCCATTATAACTTAACATACCGGCACTCGCGCCTCTGAATACCATATTGTCTTTACTGGGACAGTAAAAAGTATGACCACTTTTAACATATCCCGCCTCATACAGCAGTCCGAGTTGAATCCACTTGGTTGCGGATCTTATCGTGATGCCGGCCTGACCTGGCGATGTTGGCAACTCATGAAAATCCTGATCATACATAGCAACCCCTAGATACAATTGCTTCATATTACTGACGCAACTTATTCGATGCGCTGATTCTCTAGCCTTGTTCAAGGCCGGTAATAACATGCTTGCCAGAATCGCGATCACCGCTATTACAACGAGCAACTCTATGAGTGTAAATAGGTTACGGGTATTTGGTGTTGTGTTTTCCATGGTGCGGTCTCCTTGGTTTATTGTTGTTTTCATAATAATTGCTCCTTTGGTTGTTTTAAAGAGGTTTTTGATATATTATACACTTTATTTCCTGCTTAATTTATCGGATCATTGTGCTAACGAATTATGTCTCATTCTATTATGATTATTTTTTCTGCCACATTACCTCCCGGTGTTATTTGGGGGTACTGTCTTTTATTTTTGCGCATGATTCACGAATAATCAGTTGAGTCGGAATAATGATATCAACCCCGTCGTTTCTTTGATTAATCATTGTCATCAGTAATTTGCCCGCCTGATACCCTATATCGCGGCGTGGATGGTCAATACTGCTCAGAGCTGGTTGAACCTGATCCGACTGCGGCATGTTGTCAAAACCGATTACGGAAATATCTTCGGGAATTCGGAGATCGTATTCTTTGATGGCATCCAATGCTCCCCAGGCTTTCAGGTCATTATCACAGACTAGTCCGGTTATCGGTTGCTGTGATTTCAGTATCTTACGCATGCCGACATAACTGTCTTTGTTATCAGTTGCTTCATGGTGAATGATTTTATTATTGATCTCTAAACCCGCTTCTATCATTGCCTGTTGAAAGCCTTGCCAACGGATAACAAATACTGGTTTAGATAGTCTGCCGCCGATAAAACCGATATTTTTATGTCCCAGCGAAATCAGATATTTAGTCGCCTGATAAATACCATCACCGATATCAGACCAGACACTGGGCACGTTGTCAATCTTACGATTAATGACGACTTTTGGTAACTTTATATTCTTAATCATTGAATATTCAAGGTTATCCTCAAGAAATACGATGCCTTCAACATTTTTGCTGAACGCCTCGGACAGGGTTTCTTCAGCTGTCTGATGGGTGTCTTGAAAAAAGAAACTCAAGGCATAACCGGATTCAAAAGCCGCTTTCTGAACCCCTTGCAGTAATTGAAAAATTACAAAGTCATGTGCTGACGCTGCGGGATCACAGAAATAGACTACGCCGATCAACAGTGATTTGTTGCCTTTCAGACTGCGGGCAATGCGGGACGGTCGGTAACCAAGCTCATCAATCACAGTTTTGATCTTTTTTTTTGTCGCTTCGCTCTGCCCTGGATAATTATTGATATGCATTGAGACCGCTGAACGGGCCACGCCTGCCAGCTTCGCCACAGTTTTCTGATTAATCGGTTTTGTTATAACGCTCTGCATTGTTATCTTCTTTTGTCATTTTTATCTACTAATATGCTTACATCACATCTCTAATAATATTTTTTTGACACGTGTCATGCTCTTTATTATAGCAAACTTTATGACACGTATCAAGTGGTTTCTGAAAAAAGTTAGATTTTTTTGACACGTGTTAATTGAAAAGTTAAACGCACACTCAAAAAAATATTCCGTGCGTTTAGTATATCTTAAAGTATAGTGTGCGTTTAGTTTGACATGAGAAGTAAAGTTTTAAATATAAGTTTTATAATGGTTATT
>JAKIUY010000194.1 GCA_021647315.1 Victivallaceae bacterium | reverse complement strand
TATGTTGACTTAATTAAAAATAATGGTAATGTAGAAAATTGTAGTCTTAATGAGAATCCTTCAATTGCTAAAAAATGAGATTATAAAATACGGGGGCATATTACCGTCAGGGAATATACCCGTATTTCAATAAATGTGTTATAGAGCTATGTTTTATGACAATCACTTCACGATCTTCCATCTCTCAACGCGGGATAATCTAATATACTTATTACTGAGCTAATTTGGCTTTGACTGTGGGAAAGAGATTCATGTCAGTATGGGGCATGAACATGGCACTGGTGTATTGATCCATGTAGGCGGGGTCGGTGCCGAGGTCAATATAGGTCATGCGTTCTGCGACCTCCAGCTGGCGTTCGCGGTATTCCTGTGAGACCAAGACCATGAAGGTACCGGTCAGTGATGAGTTACCGATATATTTATATTTTTCACGCGGCTGGTCGGGGATCAGACCGATGGTGATTGCCATTTCGAGGTCAAGGAAACGTCCGAAGCCGCCGGCAATATAGATATTACTCAAATCATCAAATGCTAGTTCCAATTGACTGAGCATTAATGAACAGGCTGAATAGATCGCCGCTTTTGTGCGGATAATATTTTCAAAATCAATTTCTGAGATCGAAATATCTTCGCCATGTTCGCTATCGGCGGCCGGCACAATAGTATAACTGGCCTGACGACCGGAAATTTTAATTAAGTCTGAAGCTTTTTCTCGATTCAGTTTACCAGCGGCATTGAGCCAGCCGGTCAGTAACAGTTTAGCGGTCAGGGCAATAATTCCTGAACCACAGATGCCTTTGGGTTTTACGCCGCCAACGGTTTGATATTCCGCTCGGCCGGATTCGGGATCAATATCAATTTTTTCAATCGCACCAAGCGTGGCACGCATGCCATATTTGATACCACCCCCTTCAAACGCAGGACCGGCTGAACAGGCACAGGTCATCAGAAAATCACGGTTGCCGATAACAATTTCACCATTAGTACCGATGTCAATAAACAGATTAATCTCTTCACTATCGGTAGCCAGATCGGTACAGAGAATACCGGCGGTAATATCTCCACCGACATAACTACCGACACATGGCGAAATATAGACCCATGACTGTGGATTAATATCAAGTCCGACTTCAGATGCGGTCAGGTAAGGAGTTTTTAATACCGTAGGGGTATAGGGATCCAACCGGATATATTCAGGGTTCAAGCCCAATAGCAGATGCATCATTGTGGTATTGCCGGAAACTACCGCATTACATATTTCTCCCAGTTCAATACCTAAACGTGCGGTGCTTTGATGAATAAGTTTGTTAATGGTTTTTAAGACGCGTTCACGCAACTCTTCGAGCCGTTCAGGTTTAGCGGCGTAATTGATCCGGCTGATCACATCCAGACCACAGGTGACCTGATCATTATAATCAGTCACCGCCGCGACCGGTTCAGCCGTTGGCAGGTAGACTATTTGAACCGCAACGGTCGTAGTACCAATATCAATTGCGATTCCATAATGTTTATCAGCACGACTACCAGCTTCGATACCAATAACATGATAATTACCCGGTGCCATAATCATTGTTACCGTCACCATACCATCCTGATCGCGAACCGCTGCCGCAACTTCCCTGACCACAGATAATGGATAGGTAAACTCCACCCTGCCCCATTCTTTCTGCAGGGCACGGGTTAGACGGTCGATGTCAGACATGCCATCTTCCATTTGCGGTTCAGCGACCTGAACACACCATTTGATGGCCAAAGGATCAAACTGCCAGTTTTTCGGGAATAGTTCCTGACGGACCAGACTTGAATCTTCAGCCGCCTCTGTAAATTTACCGCCCTGACGTTCGTCGCGCTCCGGCACTTCGACAACAATATCATCAGTGGCAAGTTTAGTTTTACAGGCGAGAACATAGCCGTCAGCAATATCAGCCCGGGAAAGTTTGCCGAGGCTGTCAGAATCGACATCACCGGTAGTAATCCGAACAATACATTTGCCACAAGTACCTTTACCACCGCATGGTGCAACTATTTCAACACCGGCATCACGGGCACAGTCAAGCAACGCCGTGCCGGGTTGGGCAGTGACACTGGTTCCTGATGGTGAAAATTTAACTTTCGGCATAATAAAAGCCCTGTTTTACAAAATTATTTTGTTACTACTCACCTAGTTGCGCCAGCTCGGAGATCGCAAGCTACTTTGTGATGCTGCGCATCTTACTCAGGCGGGACGCCCAAGCTACTTTGGTCGACTCCACATTTTTAAAACACCAGTCATAATTTAATTATGCAAATCGGGCTTTGACGAAACTTTCTAGATCGCCAGCTTCTTGTGGACCTACTATCACTTTCCAGCCCGGCATACTCTCTTCGAGTTCACCACTGATCTGGGCAACATAACCAGGGATGATTATTTCGCGGCTTTTGACTTTAGCTTCCAGTTCAACTTCACGGGTAAATTTACCAATCGTAGCACCGGAGAATTTACCGGCCGCCCAGGCGGTCAAGACACTCATACCTTCACATTCAGGAACTAACAGCCAGGCACTGATACCGCTGTTCTCAATCTCACCTGAAACAATAAAATAGGTCAATGAGAAGTTGGTAGTAATAAAGACCGGAGAATTTTCATCAGGTTCGCCGACCGGGTAAATTTTAGGTTCAACCTGGATTGGTTTCTGCGGGTCGGTGTAGATATTTTGGCGCAACGCCATCAAGGTTGCCAACTGGGCTTTATTAAATTCAGGCAGGACACAGATACCGCCGTACTTAGTAATTTCCGTAATAGCGGTAACTGAAGCGGCCATCAGGCTATCTTCATGCTCAATAAATGCCAAAGTGGCGTAACCCAACGGTTTATATGAATCCTTAAGCGCAGCCTTACGGGTCATGGAATTGACCTGGAAACGTTCAGACAGTGATTTAGTCTGGAGCTGGATCACCAGATCATTGAAACCGGCAGCTTTAATGTCAGCGGTCAGCTTTACCAACTGATCAAGTTCTGGCGCGGTGGCAACAACAGCATGACCACAATCCTGGGCGACTTTTACGACAGCTTCCCAGTTTTCACTGGTTGCGGCGACTAACAGGCTGTTAGAACCTTTGACCGCCATTGCGGCAGCTGTTAAGGCTTCCACATCATCACTGCGCAGAATTAATGGACAACCAGTCTTAGACCAAACCTTTTCAGCCAGTGCGACAAAACTTTCCACGCTATCACCAGTCTGGGTCACTGCGACCATTTCGATACCAAGCAGTTCCCCTACCCGATCCAATTCATAGTTTTTGATTTCATCAATCAGAGCATCAATTTCCGCAGTTGAGGCACTGTCATTGATATTGATTGCCAATGCGGTTTGATTGACAAAGGTCTTTTCATGACGATAAAAACAGGTTTCTTCGCCAACTTTGACCGTTTTATCTTTACCGAACGCGACCCCTTTGACCGGGGCTTCACTGGCGGCACCGAGGACCTGTTTAGCTTCATCCGAAGCGTAAGGACAATCAGCCAAGTCAGCCTTTTTTGATGCCAGTTTCATGGCGAAAGCGAGACAGGTATTCGAGCCACACTCTTTACAGTTGGTTTTCGGTAACAGTTTTTGTATCTGTAATCCAGTTAATTTTGCCATTTAAAAAATCTCCATTTTAATTATAAAAAATAAATACTAAATACAAATTTCAACCACGAAAAGCACGAAGCAACACGAAAAAAAATAGAGTTATGTAATTTCTGCTTTGCAGAAATTAAATAACGACTTCATCTTCATAGTAAAATATCTTCACCGTACAAATTCTTTAAGTTATAATTTTAAGTATTTCTACACTCATCATTCTGAATTCTGCATTTATTAGTCTATCGGTTGCATTCTCAGACCGCAGCAAAGTGGAATTTCCGCACCTGCTTCAAGCGTGACATATTTATTACAGGTGGCACAGTAATATGTTCCGGCCGCAGTCGCGATGAATTCAAACTCTTCAACTACTTCATCTTTATCCATACCTTCGATATAGAATGAGGCACCTTTTTCGCTACCGGCGAAATATTCACCCACCGGGCAGAGTTTTTTTGTTTCGTTAGTGCAACTGATTAAAAAACGCCAGACCTTTTCCAAGGCCGCAGCTTCGTTATCGTTTTCCGGTTTAAAATAAACCAGATTTTTTTCTCTATTTATGTTCATGGTCTTGCTCCGTTAATTAGATATTTCTTTATACCTATTCGCCGCCCGATTTGTTCGCGACTAGGAAGTCGCTCCTACATTACTCAGGCGAGACGCCTAAGCTCCCATGAGAAGGTCATTGTCAAGCCCCCGATTAACATTTGTCTAAATTTTTCTATGTCCTGCTCCCATCCGCATTCTTTTTATTGGCCACCATAGCCTGATGCACGTTGGTGTCC
>JAKIUY010000193.1 GCA_021647315.1 Victivallaceae bacterium | reverse complement strand
TGAGGGGCGTTGATGTTCGTTACTCACGATTTAAATAATTAGGTACTTCACAACCGAAAGGGTGAAGCCAACAACAAAAGAAATTAAATCTAAAAGAAAGGAAATATATTATGCCTACTCGACAATTATAAGTAGATATAATTCATTATACTTTAAAACACTTGAAATCTTAGCTTTTTGATCCCTACTTATTGTCAAAAAATGTTAAGTAACTCTTCAGATAAACAATAAGCAATAATAGCTTGAACTGGTTAGTTTCGTATTCCCGGTTTAGCTACTTGATGAGTGTGTTAAAATTTCAGCAGGAACAACTGAGCTGAGCAATTATTATGCAGCAGAGTTTACACCGAGCAGCTCTATTGGGAGCTAGAACCATCTTTTATTGCTTGATTTATCCATGAACGGCTATATTATAAACTATATCTCAATAACTCGACAGAAGTATTGTCGGATTATTCACAAAAATGAATCAGGTGCAGAACTGATTTTATGGGAGAAATTCACCTTTTCGCAATAATGTCTAGCTATAACTGAAAAAAACAATTTTAAGATTAACAATCTGGAAACTTTGAAGATGCATAAAGCTTATACCTTTATTCCTCCGGCGGAATATTATATTAAACAATCGCCCGAATTACTCTTTGTTCAGTATGATGAAAATCTTCAAGACAAAACGCGAGTAATGCACGCCCATGATTTCTGGCAGTTGGAGATGGTAGTTGCTGGTCAGCTGGAGATCAAATCCAAAAAAGGTAAATTAAGTGCTGTTACTAACGATTGTCTACTTATTCCGCCTGGAATTCCCCATCGGATTATTTATGGCAATTGGAAGCAGTCCACCTGGTCAGTTAAATTTGAACTTGAGCTCACTCAAAGGGTCGATCAGATCATTTTACTTGAAAAATCTGCCGCATCCATGCAGGTAAGAGACCGTATTTCACAACATTTTGCGGCATTTAATACCAATAGTGAGTCATATATCACTTTACAGCATCTGCTGGCAACGCTGATTGAACTGGAATTTCAACACAACGCATGTGAATCCGGTTCAGCTTTTGTCAATCAGGTTAAAATACTGATTGACGACTGTGAAGGGCGACCGATTACAATCAAGGAATTAGCGGATAAGTTAAGGCTTTCACGCAATACTGTATCAAATAAATTTCATAAAGAAACTGGGGTTACCCTCAAAGCATTTATCGATTTGCGCCGTGCTGAAATTGCCGGTAAAATGTTGCTCTACAGTAGTCAAAAGATAATTGACATCGCCAGGATAATGGGGTTCAGTGATATGTACTCATTCTCAAGATTTTTCCGGCACCATCAAGGCTGTTCACCACGTCAATATAGAATCCACGAAAGAGCTACCCCTTGAGCTGTTTGAATAACAGAGCCTATTTTATTATAATTTATCTCTCAATCTAAAGAGGAATTTGTATTTCCTAGCCCAAGTTTCACCGTTGCCCTTTACTTTTGAGCTTAAACGGTGAAATTTTAGGGTACTACAACCTTTTCGCTATAAAATATCGTTTCATATTTTTGTTCACTTTAATAGCAAGCTTATCGTAGATGTCCTTATGTTCCGGTTGTCCCGATACTCTGATATGATGAATTTTATCCTTTTTATCGGTTATTATAATCGTCGCTCGCTGATGAGTTACCAGGTCTGCTCTAATTGTATGTCATTATTGCAATAAACAGATGTCCCTCCGTTCTTTCAGCCCCATGATGATAGAACGGTCGTGTTCCCAAGTCACTTTTAATACTTCTGAATGCTGCTTCAAGCATCGTCAGCTTCACATACAGTTACCAAATTTCCTGGGTATTTTTTTCAGTGCGTATTGGCAAAGAATTTCCAAACGAATTAAGGAATAAGCGAATGTTTTTTTAATTTACGATAGGCACGGGGGGATATTGTGAAATATTTTTTAAATTGATGATAGAAGTGGCTCAGACTGACAAAGCCTGATTCCAAAGCGACTGTAGCAATTTTTTCATCAGTTTCGCATAGCATAAAACTTGCATAGGTTATACGCAACCGGTTTATGAATTCAGTTGGAGTTTCGTTGAAATATCTTTGCCAACAACGGCATAGATGTTCAACAGAACAGCATGCTGTTGCCTGCATTTTTGGTAAGCCGATAATAAAATTTTCTTTTTTTCTCATCATTTCCTTTAAATCAATCAGCCACTGCGGAACGTCTACATTAACCGTGTCATTGCCGGTCATTTTTGATGAGAAAAAGCGGACAAAAAGAGCGGTAATAGCTATTTTGAATTTAAGCTTGGATGCCGCTGGATTTGAGATGATATTTTCCGCTGCAAGTGTTAATTCCTTGATGACAGCCTGTTTGACTGGCGTTGTAAGTGTAAAACTTAGCGGAAACTTAGCGGTATAATAGTGATCTATATCGATTAAATTTTCTGCAAAAGCAAGACAGCTCGCAAGGAGTGATTCAGTTAATGCGATATTTACCAATTCAAGTTCTCTGTTTGCTTTGCGGTAGCAATGAATATCACTTGGTCGAATGAAAACAATTGAGTTTTCGGTAACTGTTTTTTGTAAACCATTAGCTTGATGAATAACATTACCCTTGTTTATCACAAATATTTCATGAAAATCATGTGTATGCATTAATGTAGAAGCAGAGAACACTGAATGTTTAGCAAATCTTATGTCGTTGTCAATATTCATCAACTTTTCAGCTAATAATTTTTTTATTTTCATCGTAATATATCAATCCAATATATAAGTTTATCAAAATAGAACAAGAAATAATCGATAATATGCCTTATAATATCAATATTGCAAATAAGTAAATAAGCAATTGTAAACAGAAAACAAAAGGAGTAGGCCATGACAAACAGAGAACGTCTTTTAAAAGTAATTGCCGGAGAGCTTCCGGACAGAGTTCCGGTAGCACCTGATTTTTCGTATATGATCCCCGCAAAGATGACTGGTAAACCTTTTTGGGATATGTTTTTGTACAATGATCCGCCAATTTGGGAGGCATATATTGAATGTGCTAAATATTTTGATATTGACGCGGTTTTAGACGGTTATTTTCCGTTATGCTTCCCTGAAGACTCAGCAGGCGAACCTGACTGGCTTGTTGCGATAGTACTAAAAAATGTTGATATGATTGTTACACAACGATATTATATAGAGAATCATAAAACGGTATGGGATACGACCGTTAATGTATACCATGTCGCGGATTCACCGAGTCGCAACGTCGATCCGTCAAAAGTTAGTCTTCCGCCAACACCGACAAACTGGGAGTCATTGGAAGGGGTCAAAAAAGTTGATCTTGGGGCAGCTGGATTAAGCAGATGCAAGACTCTTATGGGGGAACAGGGATTGGTTGGCGTCTTCTGTGCGTCAAGTGCCGCGCTTAGGAATGAAGCCGATATTTTTAATTACTATGATAATCCTGATAAACATGAACAGTGGGCGGTCGAACTGGTGGAGAAGGCTGAACAACGTTTTGAACGGATAATGGCCTTGGAAGTGAAACCTGACTTTATATGTGTAGGCGGTTCCGGGAGCCTGATTTTTCAAACTGTTGACATCTTTCGTCAACTTGCATTTCCAGCGGTCAAACGTGTCATTGAACTTGCAACTGAGGCGGGTATGCCTACCCATATTCACTCCTGTGGACCGGAAGCAGAGCTTGTGAAGATTATGGCTGAAGAGACTTCACTTACCATAATTGACCCCTTGGAAATCCCACCAATGGGCAACTGTAATCTAGCAGAACTGAAAAAGTTATATGGTGATAAAATAGTTCTGAAAGGTAATCTGCATACGACTGACGTGATGCTTAATGGTTCGGTTGATGACGTTATTGCTGCCTCAAAGCAAGCCATTGACGATGCTGCCGAAGGTGGACGATTTATTCTGAGTACAGGTGACCAGTGCGGACGGGATACTCCGTATGAAAATCTGCACGCCATGGTCGAAACAGCTAAGAGTTACGGAAGATATCAACAATCAACTGTATAATAATAAGTATCTCTTAACTTTTCTAATTTTTATTATCGAGAGGCAGAAATATGCTATAGATGATTATACTTCAAACGCTTGAAATCTTAACTTTTTTTGCACCCTGAGAAAGCTATTTCTGCCCTTTGCAAGTCAATGATTACTTCTAGTAGCTAATAACTTCAGAAATCCTTACCTATTTGACAGTTTGAGCTCAAATAGCTGAAAACAATCGGAAATAGAAATTGACACCTCTATTCGCCCCGCACCTAAATGAAGTATTAGAGTAACTCTATTTAGGTGCGGGGCTCCCACCTTGAATGTAGATAACATGAGCTAGTCCCGTTTTATTTAGCGGGTTGTCACTTTGCAAAAAGTATTCCCAAAGTTATATTTTTTCATTTTAATTTATTAACTTACAAAACAAAGGAAAAGCTCA
>JAKIUY010000062.1 GCA_021647315.1 Victivallaceae bacterium | reverse complement strand
TTAGGACAGCATAGTTTAAAACAGGGGGGTACTTTTGAGAAATTGAACAAAATTGAACAAAATTGAATGACTTGAATGGAAAAAATTGTTAAATCAGGTAGTTTTTATAATTGTTAGGACAGGTGTGGTAAGAACTATATTTTTAATGCCCAGATTTCAAAGAAAATTCTTTGAATTTAATACAAACGGAGCGGAGAAAAGCCTTTAATTGCCGCGATGCGGAAAATTGAAAAGGCTTTTCGAGTACCGTCTATTTAGGCATTGTAATGAGCCCCATTCGGATTAGCAGCAGGATTATCGCTGTTATCGAGTTGAAGCATGAATGCATAATGATTGCGGTGAACAGGGAGTTATATTTCAGGTAGATCAGTTGAAAGCAGATACCGAGAAAGAAAAGCGCGGCGAACATGGCAAAACTGTCATGGATAATGGCAAACAGTGCTGATGTGATAATAATCGCACTCCACTTTGAGACGTATTTGTTTAACCATGAGTAGATTATTCGTCTGAAGACGATTTCTTCAGTGATTGGGGCAACAATGATTACCGCAAACACAATCAGGATAAAGTTTGTATCACTGCATGCCTTCGCCAGTATAGGGACAAATGGCGCGGTTGTTTCTATGTTTAATATCTCTAGTATTAAGTCATTGCCGGCGCTGATAATGGCGCAGCAGAAAAAAGCGGCAATGGCGGTTGTGGCCGCAATCGGGATATGTAATAATTTGAGGTTATCAAGCTTCAATTTTCCCAAAAGGTTTATTTGTGGGGCTAAGAAAATCGCAATGGGGAAGAGTGTAAGCGCAAATAGTATTGGTGCAGAGAATAACATACCAGCTAGCTGTTCTACTGAAATCGTTGCTGGGTCAGGCGGTGATGACGTATATAAAATGCGAGGCAGTATATAAACTATGGAGATCAGCAATATCACCGTAGCAAAACTCCAGTTAAGCCATTTAGATAAATCTTCAGGCTGTTCACTGGGGGTAGGTGGCGGAAACTCGATCGTTGCTATGTCTCTGTTATTCATTTTATTCCTGTATGAAATACCCCGCCCTTTGGGCGTGGTTGTTTATTACTTTATGGGACTTATGGGAGTAATGGGCCCAATGTTTATGTTTAATGTTCCAGCACCCAGTTTCCAGCACTATTCCACAAAGTTGCACAAAGAATTCACAAAGTTTTTCTCTGTGAAACTCTGTGCCACCTCTGTGGTTCTCTGTGTAATAGTTTTTCCCCAGTTTCCAGTTTCTAGTTTCTAATCGAGAACCACCTGCTGCAGATTAAATTGTCTTGCTAGAGCACTGGCTTCAGCTATACCGCTGATAACATCGTTTGGCAGATGGGCATCAGAGTTGCAGAAGACCTTAATGTCGTAATTTGCGGCAACTTCCCAGAATTTGGAATAGGGATACCCGGTTCTCGTTTCGGATTTCAACTTGCTTTTGGGTTTACGGAAACCATAACCGTTTATTTCCAGCGGTATATTATAGTGCTCTGCTGTTTCCAGGATCATTATCGCTCCTTTCACCGCTGCCTCATCCCACTCATATTGAGCACAGAAGACATCGGGATGTGCCATGAATGAAAATATTTCACTAGCTATGGCATCGGCATAAAAATTAGCATAGGCCATAATCTGTTCCGGGGTGGTTATATCGAATGACATTTCCCATTCGCCATCGAACGGGAAACAGTGCGAAGCACCGATTAAGTAGTCGAATTTGTATTTTTCCAGCAGTTCTGTTTTATAGAACTCGGCATATTCAGGAGCCCAGTCACATTCCATGCCTTTTAAAATATGGATTTGATCATGGTAACGTAGTTTTGCTGTATCAATAGAGTCGCTGTATGCTTGCAGTTCATCCATATGCATGCGAATCCCGAGCCAGCGATTGTCCGGCAAAGGAGTGTGGTCGGAGATGCCAAGGCAATCAGCTTTGAGTTCAATTGCAGCTTCAATATAGTCATCAACGTCGCCGAGTGCATGTTTGCAACGGTAGGTGTGGGTGTGGTAATTACAGATCATCCGAAATGCCTACTTGCGTCTGCTTCAGTTTCAATTGTGCCGAATCCGTCCTTTGCTTCCCACTCTTCTATATGGGTAATACTTTCGCCTGGAGCCAGATTGTAGAGTGGGCTTAAGGTTTCAATCTCCTGCATAAAGTGATTGGTATAGACTTCAACACTGCAGCCATTATCAGGATATTCAGCATCAACCATATGCTTGAAACGTTTGATAAGTGCAGTACCGTTGTTAACGTATGCCAGCCAGCCGCCTTCGCAGTTCAGCCCTAATTTGCATGGAGATTGTGTATTACTGTCCTGACGTAGCAAGGTATATTTTTCTCCCCAGGTAAGGCGTGGATCTGCCATATTGGTATAAGGCCAGACCGTCAGATAGCGATTTGGCAGCAGTGCCTGTTTATCTCCCTGTGGTTGTGGAACAATTCCTATTCCTCCTGGAGCCATAACTGACAATGCCCAGGCGGCTAACTCTATTTCCCACATATTATCATTTTTTATAATATGAATCAATCTGAACTTTTCATTCCCGAGCGGTTCAATTGAGATACTTTTATGAATACCGGTGCATGGAGCGGTGCCGGATGATAGCCAAACGGTGCCGCTGGCTTCATCATAGTCCCATGCAATCGGAATATTATCCGGTTCGTAGGTCCGGGGCATGGCTTCCGGCGCGTGCCAGAGCCGATGTCCGCCATAGATATTCCATGCTGTGCCGCCGCTGCTTCCGGCGGTCTCAGGATCAACGTAGAAAATATTTTCGCCACCATTGAGGAATCCGCCGATAATTCTCGGTCCGATTTCAGCAGTTATAATAAGCTTAAATTCACCACTATTGATTTCGAGGCAGTTTTTCCAACCCATAAATTCAACTTTTTTCATTAGCTATGGCCTTTCTGTTTTGTTTATCAAAAAATCATTTGACAATATAAGCCATCTGCATTTAAAAAGCAATACTCAACAACTTGATCGCCTGTTTTTTATTTAAATAATCATCATTTACAGTTGTAATTAATGGTAACTTCTTTAAATTAAGACAACTGTAAAATATAGGATAAGCTATCCCTGTTTTTTTTTTATAAAAAAAGTTCTTTTTTTCTGAAAATTGATTTGATTATATTTTTAAAACGTATAGATTTGTTGCTATGTTCGCCGCGCGGACAAGTGAAAGAGGCTGTTAATAACTTGTTAATAACTCGTTTGGCTTGCCGCCTAATTGTTGTAACTACATGCGGTTGAACTGAATAGTTAGAAATTTAACAAAAACATGACAAGTTGAAACAATTGATAAGCTTAATGATACCTTGGCAATGTCATTTCTAAGCTCAAATAATCAATATTTTAAGTGACACAACCAATTGTTATTTTTTTGTTAAGTTTTTAATAACCAGTAGTTTTTAGCATTGTACAAATAATATTGTAAGCTTTAAAAAAAGACGTTAGAGAAAAATTGTTAATAACATTTATATGTTTTGAATGAGGAAGGGAATGGAACAGACGGAATTAGCAGTAGACTTGTTATGGGAAAAGGCTTGCATTAGTCTACGGGAAAAAACCCGTAAATCAACTTTTGAACAGTGGTTCAGCGGCATCGTACCGATTGCATTGAATGAAGAAAAGGTGGTGCTAGGGGTTTCTGATGATTTTTTTGGTCAATGGTTGGATGATAATTTCAGTGATTTGATGACAGAGGCGGTAAATGAGGCTGGCGGACAGGAATATGTTATAACATTTGAATCCGGTCACATAAAAAAAATTACGGAAACAGAATTGGCAGAAGCTGAAAGCGAGCCTGAAAATGTATCAACCCGGACTGTAGTTGCTAACAGTAATAAACCAAAGCACAGGGTAGAGAATAGTGAAGCAGGCAATATTGGGAATAATGTAAAATTTGGTTCATCGTTGCTGTCGCGTCATACTTTTGATAATTTTGTTGTTGGTGAAGCAAACCGTTATGCTTTTACCGTGGCTCAGACTGCTGCGGTGGATCCGGGGTGTTATAATCCTCTTTATATATATGGTTCAACTGGTACTGGTAAAACGCATCTGCTTCAGGCTGTTTCCAATCATATTATGACTTCACATCCCCACGCCCGAGTGCTTTATATTACCTGTGAGGAGTTTTTGAACAGCTATGTTGATTCGCTCAGAAATAAAAGCCATGATAAGTTTAGACGTTCAGTAAGAAATGCCGATGTCCTGCTGGTGGATGATGTTCACATGCTTGCCGGAAAAACTCAATTGCAGGAGGAATTCTTTAATACCTTCAATAAACTTTACCATGAAGAGAAACAGATTATTCTGACTTCTGATAAGCAGCCGTTTGAAATCAAAGGGCTTGAAGAACGACTGGTTTCAAGGTTTGAGTCAGGAGTGACTAGTGAAATAACGCCGCCTGATATTGAAACCAGGCTGGCAATTTTGAAAATGATGCAGGAAGAACACCTGATTAAAATCAATGATGAAGTGCTGTTCTTTGTCGCATCCAGAATTTCATGCAGTATACGTCGCCTTAAAGGAGCGTTGATGCGGCTGGTCGCATATTCTTCTGCAATGTCGAAATGTCGCATCACTATAGAGGATGCTGAACGCCTGTTGCACCGGTTGTTTGATGAGGAAAATGCCAATAAAATTATCACTATCGAAAATATTCAAAAGACGGTTGCTGAACATTTTGATCTTAAAATTACCGATATACTCAGTTCGAAACGGCCTAAGAATATTGCTGAACCACGGATGGTTGCCATGTATTTGAGTCGTCAGCTGACGGATAATTCATTCCCGGATATCGGGCGAGCATTCGATCGTAACCATGCCACCATTATGAATGCGCTTAAAAAAATACCGTTGCTTTGTTCCAAGAATGAGAGTCTCCGCCGTTCTGTTTCAAAGTTACAACATCAGCTTGCTAATTAGAGACACTGCTTGAAAATGTTTTCGGAGTACCGAAAACTTTTCAAACCAGAGCTCGGTAGCCAAGCAAAGGGTCTTGTCCAATTGAACGCCACTTTTATGTCGCTCGTTACCTGCGGTCTTTTCAAGGCAGAGCTCTTTTCTGCTGGGGGACTTGTTCCCAGGGCATTGCCCTGGGCTAATATATATCGGACTTTCAGTCCTAAACAGGGCGTTCAATTAGACAGTTATGCAGAGCTCTGTCAAACATTGTCTATATCCTAAAAATGAAAAAAATTGACTGCTACATTAAGGCTCTCGGGATTTTGGTTGAGCAGGTGGTATCCGCAACTGATCTGCCGATTACCGGTGTGACAAACGATTCACGGCTGGTCCAGCCCGGAAATCTCTTTGTCGCGATATTTGGAGCCGCGGTTGATGGGCATAACTATATCTCCAAGGCTATTGCCGGCGGGGCGGTGTGCATTATTCATTCGCAGCCGATTGAGCTTCCACATGCCGTTACCGGAATTTTAGTCAGCAACACCTATTTTGCCTATGCGTTGGCTGCCGAATGTTTTTATGATTACCCTGTAGATCATTTACGGTTAACTGCTGTAACTGGCACAAACGGTAAGACTACTACCGCTTATATGCTTAACCAACTGCTTCAATACGCTGGAAACAGATGCGGGTTGATTACGACGATTAAATATGTTTCAGGTGAACGGACTATTCCGGCTTCGCGTACCACACCGGAAGCGACTGAGCTTCAGAAATTGTTCAGCCAGATGGTTGAAGATGGTTGCAGTGATGTGGTCATGGAGGCCTCAAGTCATGGTTTGGTTCAGCACCGTTTGGGCAGGGCAGGGTGTGAAGTAGCGGTTTTTACTAATCTTACCCGTGATCATCTTGATTATCATCGGACAATGGATGATTATTTTCAGGCTAAAACTATGCTGTTTACTGAATATTTATCAGTATCAGGCAGTGCGGTTATCAATGCCGATGATGCTTATGCTGACAAATTATTGCGTTTGATAAGGGATCGGCGGATTATTACTTTCGGCAAGCGTAGTGAGTGTAAATTGCGCATTGGAAATATAGAGCTCAGACGTGACGGCAGCAGTTTTACCCTGGAGTTTGAAGAGCGCATTGCCGAACTGATGATCAGCATGCCAGGGGAGCATAATATATATAATTTTACTGCCGCCTGCGGTGCCGCGCTGGCACTGGGCATGCCGCTTGAACTGATTGTGAAACATGCTGCTGAATCCTTTGCCGTGCCAGGCAGGCTTGAGCTGTTGCAGTTAAATAACAGCCCGGCGGTATATGTCGATTATGCTCATACTGACGATGCATTGGATAATATTCTCCGAATCCTTGAACAGTTGAAGAGCGGGAAAATTATTACGCTGTTCGGTTGTGGCGGTGATCGTGACAAGGGGAAACGCCCACGGATGGGGCGGGTTGCCGGACACTATTCCGATTATATTATTCTTACCAATGACAATCCACGTTCCGAAAATCCTGAAGCTATTCTGGCTGAAATAAAAGCGGGAATCCCCGAAGGTATTTTGGTCAAAACCATTCCAGACCGTGCCGAGGCTATTGCTGCTGCACTGGATATTGCCGACAGTGACGATATCGTTCTGATTGCGGGAAAAGGGCATGAGACAACCCAGGAGCAAAACGCTGTTTTCACCCCATTCGATGACCGGGAAATTACTCAACGATTGCTGGAAAGGTTTTATAGCTGACAGGATGAACAGGATAAAACAGGATAAAGTAAAAAAATAGTTTGATCCGATATATTCTGCATTTTTATTTACAATCAAGTGAAAAGTTTGCTATATTTATTACTGATAATGACTTTTTGGGGGAGTAGATGTTTAACGCAGTGAATATGGACTTTTAATTGATACTGATTTCATGTTAATATCAGATATCATGATTTGCAAGAAATAGACTTGCGACCAAAACCATTCGCGATGGGGACGTCGCCCCCACATTCAAGGTGGGAGCAGCCTCCCGGTTGCGAATAGAGGTGTCAATTTCTATTTCCGATTGTTTTCAGTTATTTGAGTTTAAACTGTCAAATAGGTAAAGGGTCATGTATTGCCAATAATTATTATAGCAGTAAAAAACTTTTCGCACCATATTGGTATTGCGCACAGGCTTTTAAAGCTGGAGTTTTCCCTAAAAGCCGGTTGATTTCGGGCAGTAAATCGGCTTCAAAGCAGATAGTATGAGAAGGTTATGCTACATCGGGGAATTTAAAAATCAGCAATCAAAAATTTAAAATCGAAGATAGTTCATGCCATCTTATTATGGCCGATGGTAGTGTTATAAACTATATCAGCCGTTCTGTGCTCCTGAATCGTTTTATCGAACTGTTGATTACGGTTTGCAGTTATTCTACTGGATCTTACACTGCCGCATTATCAGGTAGGCAGATTACCATATATGTTGATTCTAAACCTCAGTTGAAAGCTTTTTGTCTTGAACACACAGACTATATCGCTCACGGTAAACTTTTTGCAGTATCATTCAGTGAAAACTACTCCCAGGCTATCTTTTTGATTGATCCTGAAATTTTTGAACTGAATCATCCGGTATTAATTGATATTGCCCTGTCAATGATCGCTACGATAAAGTACCCGATGCTGGTGGCGGCTGAGAACTGGTCCACCGCACATTGTGCCCTCGTTGAGATTAATGGCAAAGGAGCACTTATCTGTGCTCCGGGTGGAACTGGCAAGTCAACTTGTGCCGCCCGGTTACCAGCACCACATTGGGCATTGGCTGAAGATTGTGCTCTGGTGATGCAGGCTGGTGATGCTTTTATTGCACAGTCCATGCCCGCTTGGAGTTTGGTTACCAGTGAACACAAGAAGGTTGATGATATTCGTTTTGACTGTAATGCGACGATAGAGTTGGCGGGGGTGTTTTTCCTTGAACAAGGCACGGATGACAGCGTTGAGCGTTTAAGCGATGCTGTTGCCTTGGGTTATCTTAACTCATCATTCAATGACCACCTGCGTTGGTTTTTAACTCATCTTGCTGGCGAGCAGGCACAAGGGTTACGACTGAATGTTTTTGAATTGGCTGAACAGTTAATCGCAACTCTGCCGGCATATCGATTATCAGCGACCATAGATGGTAATTTCTGGGACGTGATGGATGAGGTATTGAAATAATCCGAAGAGCGATTTTTTTAATAGTAAAGTAAAGCTCTAATTTTAAAATTCGTGTATTTGTGGTTTATGTAGGAAAAATATTTTATTCTGCACGCTCCGCGACAGACGGGGAAAACCTTATGTCTGCTTGCCCTGCGTGATTATCTTAATGAAAGAGATGACTATCATTGTGTCTATGCCAATTTTGAGCCAAAATGAAATAATTGGCGTTTTCGTTCAGGCACTAAGTAGTATTAAGTGATTCGTGTGAGTGTGACCCTTTTGTCTCTTATTCATTACAATTTTACTTCTCTTGTAGTTTGCTTTGATTCTGTTTGCCATTAGTTTATATTCTTATCATTAAATATACTTTAAAATTAGTGATTGCAAAAGTCTGTCGTGGAGACTTTTGCAATTGCCTCAAGGGTTAAATATATGGAAAACAAACTTGCCCTGCTCAAACAGCAGATTAATGAGATTTATGATCTCCACTATGTGCTCGCATTGCTCGATTGGGATCAACAGACTAATATGCCATCCGGCGGTGTCGAAAATCGTGCCAGTCAATCTGCTACTTTAAGTAAAATCGCTCATCAACGCTTAACCGCTGATTCGATTGGCGAGTTACTGGATGATTTAAGCGATTATCAAGCCGAACTGCCACCGGATTCTGCTGATGCCTGTTTGCTGAAAATTATTCGGCGCGACTATAATAAACAGGTCAAGGTACCGGCGGAACTGGTTGAAGAGTTTGCCCGGATAACCGCTTTGGGGCAACAGGCTTGGGAGATGGCAAGGGAAAAAGATGAGTTCTTGCTCTTTCAACCTCATTTAGAACAGATTGTCGCTAACCGGCAACAGTATGCTGAATGTTTCGCCCCCTATGATAATATCTATGATCCACTACTTGATGATTATGAACCGGAAATGAGTGCGGCAGCGGTCAAAGTGCTATTTGACAAACTGCGTCCGCAACAGGTGGAGTTGGTTAAAGCTATCAGTGAAGCAGGGCAGGTGGATAATGCTTTTATGTCACGCAATTATCCCGAGGATAAACAGTGGCAGCTTGGACTTGGTATTATTAAGCAGTTTGGCTATGATTTTGAATGTGGTCGTCAGGATAAAGCTATGCACCCGTTTACGACGACATTGGGACTGGGGGATGTTAGAATTACTACGCGAATAGCGGAAGATGATTTTTTCTCCGGCCTGGGCAGTTCAATGCATGAGGCTGGACATGCAATGTATGAGCAGGGGATTGACCGCAAATTTGACCGAACGCCATTGGGTAGCGGAACATCGTTGGGAATTCATGAATCACAGTCACGGTTATGGGAAAACATGGTTGGCCGTTCCAGGGAGTTCTGTCAGTACCTTTATCCTCAAGCTGTGAAGATGTTCCCAGAGGCATTAGTTGGGATTGATAATGAAGCTTTTTATCGCGGTATTAACCGGGTGGCTCCGTCATTGATCAGAGTTGAAGCGGACGAAGCAAGCTATAATCTACATATTATGTTACGTTTTGAAATTGAACTGGGCTTACTCAATGGTGAATTCGCTGTTGCTGATCTATCTGAGGTATGGAATAGTAAAATGGCTGATTATCTCGGTGTCATGCCAGAAAATGACCGAGTCGGTGTATTACAGGATGTGCATTGGTCATGTGGGTTGTTCGGCTACTTTCCTACCTATGCCATTGGTAATTTGGTGGCAGCACAACTGTGGGAAAAAATAGTTGAGGATATTCCCGGTCTGGGCAATTTTATCAGCCAGGGTGAATTCAGTGAACTGCGTGAATGGCTACGGAAAAATATTCATTGTCATGGGGCAAAATTCACGCCGCAGGAGTTGGTCAGAAAAGTTACCGGCACTCAGATTTCATCAGTGCCGTACATGAAATATCTGAATAATAAATATTGTGAAGTATATGGGATGGGTGCTAGGGGCTAGGTACTTGGGGCTAGGTACTTGGTGCTGGGTGCTGGGTGCTGGGTGCTGGGTGCTGGGTGCTTGGGACGGGAATGAGAAACGGAGAAAGGGATGAAATATTCAATGCTCAATGTCCATGCGGTTCCGGTAAGAAATATAAGAAGTGTTGTATGAAATAAAATATTTAATTTAATGGAGGGAAATAATAGATGTTGATTTTTGATTATGATGGTGTAATTGCCGACTCATTGGAATACAACTTGGAAATAACTAACCGTGCCTGTGCGCTTGCCGCCCCCAAGGCACGTTCGGCAACGGTTGCTGATCTGTATGAACTGTCAAGTATGTCATTTGATGAACTTGCCCGTTCGATTGGCGTTGAGCCCGGTGAAGTTCCTGCCTGTTTAGTTGAGATAAACCGCCTATTGGCGATTCCTAATGAGCGGACTAAACTGTTTGACGGTATGGCGGAAGTAATCCGCAAAGCTGCTGGTCAGCATCGTCTGGCTATTGTCTCACACAACACTGAGATTGCTATAGATCATGTTTTGTCGATGAATTCCTTGCGCCACTATTTCAGTGATATCCTTGGCACAGAAAGCCCAGGTGATAAAACTGCTCAGATTATCTATCTTTTGGAAAAATATCAAGTTGATGGGAAGCAGGTGTATATGGTCGGTGATTCAGTCAGCGACATAATTTCCGCCCGCCTGGCCGGGGTTAATTCAATCGCCGTCTCATGGGGGTTTCAGCCTATTGTCCGACTGAAACCAGCACTGCCTGACTTTATAGTGACCAACCCAGAGCAGTTACGCATTCCGATGGATGAAAAGTTGAGGTATGAGAGGTAGGGGCTGTTTGCTTGGTGCTTTTTTAACGCTGGTTATTCAGAGCAGTTTTGCCTCTATCGGTATTATTATGGTGCTGACCGGAAGCGGCTTAATCAATTTCTACACTGCGATGCCTTTGATGTTAGGGGGCAAATGTCGGTACGACTATTACTGCCGTATACTTGCCGTGATTCCTGCCAATCGCTGGAGTAAATAAACAGGTTGCGCTGGCACATGTTTTAACCAAAACGGTCGGAACTTGTTACATGCTCGCCTTGTTTTATGTAAACTGGCCCGGTACTGATACCCCGATTTTTATGCATGTAGTAAATGAATTGACTAAAGGCAATGTATTTGCCGCAATTCCGCAGATTCAGGAACATTATTCTGAACTTGGATAGAATGATTTTTTGCTTAATCTTAATGTTTTCTCTTGATTTTATTACTGTTCAATAGTATAATGAGTGAAAATAACAACAGAAAAGGAAGGTGTTCAATGAAGAAGTTTAATGTGATAATTGTGGTATGTTGTATTTTTGCGTTTTTTCCAGGGTGCGCATCTCAGATGAAGAAACAGGTAGACTATATGGAGAAGATTGAAAAACAGCCTGTCAATTGTCAAACTGCTGCAAGTGATATCAAGGCATTAGAGGCTGAAAAAGCCAGAGTCGCCAAACGGGTTCTTGCTGGAGCTTCCTCCATTATGCCAATATCGCTGGTGCTGGGTATTCTCACCGGTACTGCGACGGCCAAGGTTAAAATTGCAACCGGTCAGTATAACAGAATGATTGATGCCAGAATTGCCAAGATTAAGCGAGAGTGCAATATCAAGTAGTGGATAATAACTCTAAATAATTGCACTGTTAATTTATGAGACACGCCAAGGGTAGCTTGCGAATTTCAGATGCATTGGCTCTTGCGCCTGGAAGTCGTCTGTTGAAAGCCGCAAAGCGAATATACCGGGGTGAATAATCTCTTTTTGGGAATTAGGTTTTGCGCCGGGACGCCTAAGCTACTTTTTCTTTACTGGTATTTTTCGCCAGCCGCTGGATGCTTCGGTGAAATCTCTGGCGGTAAAACACCAAATAATGAGCTTCTTTCTGCTTAGATAACCCTGCTTGCGAGCTTTCCGGTAGAGACTGATGCGCACCGTGGTGGCACCTGAACCCCGTACGGATAGTAGCTCAGGGACAATGCCGGATTCAAAGCTTAACTGTTCAAATAGTCCTGCATCTTTAGCCAGCATGTCATCGCCTGAATGGAAAATTAATGTATGGCTGTCACCCATCAATAGGATTGGACTTTGTTTATCACTGTTCAGATTGCTTATATATCTTAATTTCAGTCGCTCTTTAGCGATATTATTGTCTTGTAACGCTCGCCATAAATCACCGGCGATTACTACTGTTTTTTCAATAGCACTAAATTTTTGTTTTTTGATGTTTTTATACCAAGGCATTGTTTTCAGTTGTTTTGCAAGTTCTTGCGCTACCAGTTTACATGCAGTGGCCGACCAATGGGTATCTGTTTTACAATAAAGTAAATCTTCTGGCTGCGCGAGTTTGTACTGTTCAAATAGTGGAGTTAAATCGAGTACATTCACCCCTTTAGCTTTCAGCATGGCATAAAATTTGGATAATTCGTTGTCAACATCTTTAGCTTTTAATGAGGCAAATTGTTCAGCCAGTTTTTCAGGGTAGATAACGGCTTTAGGGGGAACCGGAATAACAATCAATTCTATATTAAGCTGTTTTAATTGATTATTGAAATCAACAATTGCCGGCAGAGGATCCTGGCGGTCTTTTTTTCGGCATTTAGCGGCAGCAACTGCTGCTTTGCCGGTAAACGGGCCAACACTTAAATGGCGCAATTCAGCACTGCTGAATAACCAGCCATCGATTCCTTTGACTACAATCCCCGGTGCCTTTTGGGATTGTTCCTCACAATATTTTTGAAATGAATTTTTTTGAGTTGCAAACCCATTACTCATACCAAGCTGTAATAACAGAAAACTAACCAGCAAAATTATTTTATTCATCTTTTAAATCCTTAAATTGTTCGCCCCAGCAGGGCGTTTCCAGGCTTAAGTCACCATCGAGTTCACTGCGATTATAGGCGCTGTAGCGACTTTCCACATCATCCCAGCAGAACAGTTTTAATTTTATTCTGGAACCGGGGCGCAGCAGGGCAGCTTCAGTCCAGACATTATCCTTCATACTCATGGTGTAGACTAGGGCTTCTTTATTCTGTATACTACCATCAATTGATTTTATATCAAGCAGATGTAAAGTCATGACATGATCTTTATAGGGCACCGAGCCTGGAATTGGCACTTTTGATATTTCTCCAACAGTTGCTTCCGCTATGATGGATTTGCCTGTTTCGAGCGAGAAAAAATCACTTTCAGTTTTACTTTTTTGCTCAAGTTTCATGGGTAACAGCTGCCAATTCCCCAGTGCCAGTTCACGCACCGCAAATTCCCAGATGACAACTTTTTTCCCCTGTAAACGGTCACGGTTACGGCGTAACTCTCTGGATAAAATTTTCCGTGTCGCGTATGCGCCTGCGTCATTGCGCAAGATACAATCAATATCACGCTGCATGAAATAACTGAGCTGTTCAGCCAATCCGGCTGAATCGCCCCATTTCATGCCCGGCAATGAATATATATTGGCAAAACTGTCACCTAATAAGAGCACTTCAGCCTGGCGTGATGGTTGCCAGCGACTTTTGTCATAGCTGATTTTGTTTACGGAAACTTGTTGTGGCGGATATAAGGTTTCAACTGCTTCAATGCCGAGCATCAAAGCAATATCCCCTTGGTTTTTTACCGTCACTTTAACTTTTTGATAAAGCTTTTGCCGGTCGGGTAATGGATAATTTTTATTTAGTTTTCCAGCAACTAATTTTGCACATATTTCCATCATTGCGGGGGTCCAATGCGTATCTGTTCGCAGAAAAGTTTCAATCCCTGATTTTTTAGCCTGCCACATTACCGGCGCGAGGTCGATAACGGTAATTCCGGCATTTTCCATTTCGGCTTTAAATTGGGCGAAAGAGGCATTTTGCAAGGGTGAGTCTAACAGAGTAAAATGGGTACTGAATTTTTCGGGATAGATCATTGGCTTAACCGGTACCGGAAGTAATATCAGTTTAATATTTCGTTCATTTAATTGTCGGGCAAAATCAATGATGGCAATTCGCGGGTCGACCTGGACATCGACCTCCTTTTTGCTTCGTGCTTTCAGAATATCTGCCTGGAGAAAACCGCCCTGCGTCAGATAGGTTATTCCATTACGATAAAACAGCCAGCCATCATTGCCGACAAAAGCTTTTTCATTGCCGGAGTTGAGCCAGTTTGCAAACAGATACTGTACTGATGATAGTAACGGTTTCCTGAGGAAAGAGCGATTTTTCAGGCCGGTTTCATAGCGGTTGATTGCTTCAAGGAGGTTTTTATTTGCATCAAACATTTTATTCGCGGGTGAAATGTTTTTTTGCATTGACTTTTTAATTGCGTTGCTGAATTCTGGGATCCAGGTGAATACCTGCAGTTGTTTGTATTGCCGGTTAATTTCATAAAACCCCTGAATAAACGGGAAAGAAAAGACTGTCAGGAAAAAGAAAATTATCAATATCCAGCACATCGTCGGTGATATTTTGGTCTCACCGATTTCGATGCGGGCTTGTGCTTCCCGATCATATTTTTTCTTTTCAATATATTCTCTGTTTTCACTCATAATATTTCCTGTCGATTAAAAAATAAAGTAGATAAAAGGGTTAAACGACTGGGTTGTCAGAGCAACCAGCGAAATAACAAAAACAGCACAGATATAAATCAGCCTGGGCCAAGTAATCTTACGAGTAAAATCCCAGGTTTGAGGCATGGCCCAAATGATAATTCCGGCAAGACAAAAACTTATTAAGTGATAAGGGTTGAATATAATTCCATTAATCAACATCGCCCCGGAATTAGTTGCACCTATTCCCAGCATATTCTGACAATAGAGCCAGGCGTCCGTCAGGGTATCGGCGCGGAAAAAGACCCAGGAGAACAGCACCAGGATAAAAGTAATTAAAACTTGAAGTGCGCCGGGCAGTTTTCGATAAATACTGTCTTTTCCCATCATGCGTTCAAATGCCAAAAGTCCTCCATGGATGGCACCCCAGATAAGAAAATTCCAGCTTGATCCATGCCACAAACCGCCCAAAAGCATTACTGCTGCCAGATTGATATAGGTTCTCGCATTTCCTTTGCGACTTCCGCCCAGTGAAATATAGAGATAATCGCGCAGCCAGAATGATAGTGACAGATGCCAGCGACGCCAGAATTCGGTGATTGATTTTGAGATATAGGGGGAGTCAAAGTTTTTCGGGAAAACAAATCCCAGCATCAGGCCAAGTCCTATTGCCATATCTGAATAACCGCTGAAATCAAAATATATTTGGAACGCATAAGCGGTAGCTCCGTACCAGGAGTCGAGAACGTCCAGCCCGCCGCCGGCATTAAAGGCCAAATCAGCAATTTTGCCGCAGGGATTCGCCAGTAGGATCTTTTTTCCCATTCCCAGAAACAGGAAAGTCAAGCCTCGGGCAAACTTCTCAAAAGAATGAATACGTGATTCAAGTTGATTGGCCACCTCCTGGAAACGAATAATGGGTCCAGCGACTAATTGGGGAAACATTGAAACGTAACAGGCAAAGTCGATGAAGTTGCGAATTGCTTTAGCATTGCCCTTGTAGATATCTATAGTATAACTCATTGACTGGAATGTATAGAAGCTGATTCCAAGCGGCAGGATAATCCGAAATAGAGTATCAAGCTGCATGGATTCCAAACCGAGAGCAACTGTTACTGCATTGTAATTGTCGATCGCAAAATTGAAATATTTAAAAAAGCCCAGTAAAGATAAATTAGTTGCGATAGAGACAAACAGAGCTATTTTCTGTTTCCGACTGCGTTGACCGCCTTTTTTAAGCACTTTTATCGGCTGTTTCCAGCTGCTAACCTGCTGATCTGCGACAATCAGGCCACAGATATAATCTATGACAGTTGAGTAGAGCATCAAGCACATAAACAGGGGATTAGCCCAGCCATAAAAAATATAACTGGTTACGGTTAAACTTAAATGTTTTCCCCGTCGTGGCAGCAGGTAATAAAACAGCAGCGCCAATGGTAAAAAATAAAATATAAAAAGATGTGAACTAAATATCATAATTTAAAATTGTCATTCCAAAAATTTTTATACCCGTTCGGGTAGAGTTTGATTAATTTATTCAGTCGCGAAATCAGGTCTATCCTTCTAGGAGTTGCGCTGGATTTATGCTGTTACCTTGATTGTAATAACTTTTCATCGAGTTGCCGTAAATTGATAAATTCACCTTTAAAATGAACTGCTCCCAGTGGCATTATACAGACTTTTTTCCCTGCTAAAATACTGGGGTTGAAAAACAGTGTTTTGGCGATGACTGTTTTAGGACCTCGACCGGCGATTGAAAAATCCTGAGGAATATATTTTATTCGATATGCCAAACTGGAAGAATAACTCCGTTTAGATACCATTGGTGTCTGGATAAAACTATTACCAATAACCAGGACTTTGGCTTTTTTAGGGAAAATTATCTTTTTATCTTTATACAAGATATTTTTACAAAGAATTTTATCGCCTTTATTATGTTTTTCATTACCCACGAGATAAATATGTTTTTTATTGCCCTCAACCTGCTTCATTGAAAAACTGAAGTCTTTTTCATTGAGCGTGGGTTTCAAATAGGGTTCATAACGCACTAGATGGGTTGCCATCTGTTTTGTCGCGACATCAATACAGCCATAGCCGGGGTGTGCATTCAGACGAAAATAGAAGAACATATAGGGGTAATCTTTAGCTTGTTCGACCATTTTATCTGTTATATAATGGACTTCAATATTCTCATCTAATAATTTTTTTGCGATCATCAATGCCTGTAGATCAGGGTACTTTGCAAATTCAGGGTTGAAAACCCGTGCGGATACTTGAAAATAATCAGGAAGCAACTGAATGATGAATTGCACGCCTTGCTGCTGGAAAAATTCATTATAGGCCTTGATGGCCGCGATATTGTATTCCCACTGTGGCGAATAATCGAGTAATTTATATTTTTTGGGCAATGTAAAAAAGCCTTTGCCGATATATCCACCGATATAATCGGATTCAAATACTTTATAACGTTGTTGATTTGCTTGCCATGCTTTATTGAATGCATCATTTATTTGTGTTTCTTTACCTTCAATGATTTTCAACTGCCGGTTGACATAATTCAATTGTTCTTTAATGCTTTGTTCTCTGGCCAGCTTTAAATCATCAGGAATAGGTGGATTTACAGATGTTTTAAAGCTTGAGCTATATTTTTTATTTTTAAATGGAACCGGTTTGTTTCTGTACTCAAATCTATCAATTACAGCTATATTTTTACAAAAATAATTATCGAGTTCAAATGCCTCTATATCATCTGCTTGCTGAATTGATTTATCGTCGTCAGACAGGTTATTGAAATCAGTTATCAATAATCTGATTTTCTGGTTTAATTTAAGTTGCTTGGCGAAATCAGTCAAGCTCTTTTTATAAAAAGCCGGAATAACTAATATGATATCTTCAGAAATGGTTTTTCCGCTCAGAAGATTGTGGACTTTCAACTGTGCAGTGTAATAGCAATCGGCATAACTGGATTTCTGGGGATTTGGTACTTTTGATATTTTTGTTATGGTGCCTTCAACAACTAACAGGTTTGCTTCCTGGAATTTATTAAAATTTAAATTATAAATTTTGGCATGACCATCGACACCGATGTTTATATTAACTTTTGCTGTCCTGGCAGGTAATTTACTGAAGTCTACAGCAAAATTTATAATTTTATTCCCGGAAGTTAAAAATGTATGTTTTATAATGATGAAGCGATCAGTGAATTCTCCGGTAGCTAAGTATTGATACAGATATATTCTTATGGTTGTGCCGCTTGTGACGTTAACTAGTAACGATCCTGTGCCTTCATTTGCATAGTGCCGGCTGATATCAGTTTTATTGGCTATTTTAAATCTTTCATAACCTTTTACATCCAAATACTTGCCATAGGTATCATCTCCCAGTTCCACTTGGTTTTTTGAACCTTTTTTTATCTGCATAACCCAGTTTTGCGGCGTGATAAATTGTTTAGACTTATTACTGTCAATTTTGCCGGTTACAGAAAAATCTCCGTTGATAATATCATTTGATATTTTCTGCAATTTTAATTGTTCAGTAAATTGACTGTTATTTAAAGCTTTGACATCATCATTATAGGTGACAATTATAAAAGTCAGTACTAATAGAATAAATATTGCGCAAACGGCTGGTAATATAAATTTTAAAATTATTTTTTTAGCTTTGGGCATCTGTTTCCTTTGTCGCTTTGCTGTGGAATATTTTCATCATAAACTACCCGCTGCTATTCAAAAATCAAGTTTTTTAAATAGAATTTGCTCTTGAATAATCAGTAAGGGTAATGTATCAGCCAATTATGGAAATCTTGCACAATCAACCTGTCCCTTACTGTATGGTTTGAATTTACCGCTTCAACGTGTTATTTTGTAAAAGAAAGTTGTTATGATAAATAGTGCCTGAACGAAAACGCCGATTATTTCATTTCGGCTCAAACCGCACACTAACGGCTTCAAATCATCAAGCCACATACCGCAAGGGTATGCAACTTATGATTTTAAACCATTATTGCACAGTTTGATCTCAAAATTAACTGAATCGGGAGTTTCCGTTCAGACACTAAATATGAGTGTCCGTGGCGTATGGTCGTCACTCAAAACTGTATGATAATAATAATTTAAAGGAATAATAAACTATGAATTTTAAAACTTTTTTACATCTCTGTTTTTCGCTGGTTGGATTGGTAAGCTTGATGTTTGGCTTTTCCGCTGGAGCTGGCATTAGATCATCATGGATTTCACCTAAACGGGTTATGGTTATTTATAATACAACCCGGATGGATAGTATTGATCCCGCTGAACCGGATAGCTTTTCTCGTGATTTGGGAGCATGGTATATGAAACAGTACGGCATGGGGACAACTCATCTGTTCGGTTACGACATGGGGCGCAGGGTTAAATGGGATAATCCCGGTGCTTATAAATTTCTGCAGGCAGTAGCGGATTATATTAAAGCTAATAAGATTCAGGTGGTTCTGTTGGCACCGGGCACACCAATCATCGTTAATGATATAAACAATAAACACAATCTGGCACTGGACAGTCTTGTCGGTCACGCATTGTGGTTTGCTCATGTGAAAAAAGAGGCACCGGCCTGCCGGGCGAAACGTTCTGTCGCCCCGCGCAATTCAAATCTTTACTTTCCTTATATGGATATGGGCGATGGCGCAAGTCCTTTTGTGATACGAACGCGTGACGCGAGCCGTTGGTGTCCAAAGGGGCGTAATCTCATGATTGCCGGACGCGAATGGTATGATACAATGTTTAAGGACTTGCGAGATCATCCGTCCGTGCGCCCGTATGGTCGAATCGGCTTGCCCTATTACCTTGAGGCATTTCCGAACCGCAAAAAAAAGCCTGTTAAAGCAGAGACCAAACAGGCGGACAAAAAGAAAGCAAAAGCTGAACCTAAGCCCGATGAAGTGTTAGATGTTATGGATATTCCACTTGAAAATTCAAAATTTGTCAAGGCGTTGGTTAAGGGCGGCATGGCGGCTACTACTTCCATTGAAAAATTCAATACGCAGTCTGAGCGCTGTCTGTTGTTCTTCGGACGTGAAGGCAATACGGCCTCTTTCATTGATGTTGAATCGAGTATTTCTGAAGCGATGGCGCAGGATGCGATTATGCAGGGTGTTAATCCCGCGCGAATTGTTCGCATTGAATCTAAGCGCGGCTGGGCGGCATCGACTCCTTTAAAAGAGCCGAAGTGGGATTATACAGCTGAACAATTTATGAAAGGGATGATTAAACCCGGAATCAATCCCCTTATTTTTTCCGGTGGCGGGGTCAATAATACCATCGAAAAGGTGACACCATGGCCGAACAGTCTTAATGTACAGCCCGGATTAGTGGCGGCAGTTTCTGTCAGCAATGGAAAAGCCTTTGCCGGTTCTCTGCTGCGACGTGGGGCGACGACGGTTATTGTTAATCTCCATCACCCGCAGGATTCACGGTTACATGCCTGGTTCAGCGTTTTTCGGCAGTTGGTCGGCGGAGCAACGGTAGCTGAAGCGATGATGACCAGCGGTGGCGCTGAACGTGGAGGATACATCACCGGCAGTATTTGGGGCGATCCGTTATACGCTCCATTCGGGCTTAATAAAAATAAACTGGATTGGTTTACCGGAAAAGATGATGGGGAGAAACGGTGAATGGGTGAAGCGGGGCAACGGAAGTATATCGAGTAGTGCAAGGGAAGACCTCAGTTTAATTTTCGTAAGACATATGCTCCGGCGCTGTCATAAGCAACTAAAGACAGCCTGACACGTGACTTTGTACGTGTCTAAAACTTGTACTGGACAACTATGCATCCAGGCACAGCGCGTCAAAATTAGACTGAGATCTTATGCAGGGGGAATAACATTAAAGTATTTAGGTTGTTTTATTGCTAGATTGGTAAAACAGGATTATATTATACTTTTATAGACAATCATCCCATAGAGGTATAATTTTTAATATGAAATTTAATGAATTAGCAATATTGCCAGCTTTAGAAACTGCTTTGATAAAAGAAAATATTACAGTACCAACTCAGATTCAGGAGCATGGAATTCCGGTTATTATAGATGGTAAAGATGTTTTTATCAGTTCTGAAACCGGGTCCGGTAAGACGTTGGCTTATCTGCTGCCGTTAATCTCAAAACTTGATTTAACATCAAAAAATCTTCAGGTTATTATTGTAACCCCGACTTATGAACTCTGTTCACAGATTCAGGATCAGTTGATAAAACTTAATCAAAATTCAGGACTGGGGGTTCGTTCGCAACTGCTGATCGGCAGTGCTTCGACTAAACGGCAACTGGAAAAACTTAAAAAGAAGCCGCATATCGTTGTCGGTTCTGCTGGACGGATTCTTGACCTTATCAAAATGAAGAAACTGAAGGTTCACGCAGTCAACAGCATGGTGATTGACGAGGCGGATAAAATGTTGTTCGGTGAAGAGATGGATCTAGTCGAGGATATACTGCGTTCAATGTTGAAAGAACGGCAGTTGATCTATGTTTCTGCCACAAATCAGCCTGAAAGTAATGAAACTATCGCCTCGTTATCACCGGCATTAGTATCGATCCATACTCAATCAAATAAGATTGTTGATGATATTGAACATATCTGTTTTACCGCCCATGAGAATGATAAGCCGAAACTGCTGTGTAAAATAATTAATGCCTGTGATCCTGAACGGGCGATTGTCTTTACTCATCGCAACGAAACCGCCGGGCGCATTGCGCGTAAACTGGCGGAACATAAAATTTCAGTTGGTGAACTGCACGGCGAATGTGATAAACAAACCAGATTACAAGCGATCAACCGTTTCAGAAATGGCAAAGTAAAAATTCTGGTTGCCTCTGATATGGCGGCTCGCGGGTTGGACATCAAAGGTGTTACCCATATTTTCAACGTTGATGCCCCCGGAAAAAGCAAAGATTACCTGCATCGGGCCGGACGAACCGGACGTGCTGGCGCCCATGGATATTGCATTTCGCTGATGAGTGGCGAGGAACAGAAAATCGTCCGCCGTTATGAACGCGAATTAAAAATCATCATCAAGCAAGCCAGCATCTATGAAGGCGTGATAACCTATGAGAAAAAAAGGTAATTTTTGCTTAAAACTTGTTATAATCTTGAATTTGAAGTATAATATACTCGTTTAGGTTGAATTTTAAACTTTTATTCTGTGCAATTGAGCTTAATTTGCCAGATAAACTAACTAAAAACTACCCATAATGGGTATATATTTTATAGATAATGAGGACATCACTTAATAGTTAATTTTTATGGGGGGAGATATGAGATGAGTAATTCAATTTTCAAAAAGATAGCCGGAATATTTTTCAAGGCATCAGTTGTGGATGAAGTGCTGGAAAAACAGCTTTCACTGATTCGTTATAAAATTGCCCGGGGAAACATTGACGATGCTCTTAGTGATTTACAGAAATTGACCTTGAAAGGGGTTTTAATCCCTGAACCATATCTGCTTGAAGCTAAAATTTATTGTGAAAATTTTGACCATGAAATGAAGGCAACTCGGTTGATCGAATACTATTTTGATAATCCCCGTCTGGAAGTACATGCTGATAATGTGAAGCTGCTCCTGTTTTACGCTGGTATTTGCGCTGATTTTCACCAACAAGGCAAAGCTGCCTCATTTATAAAACATGCATTGAATGATAAAGGTTATTCAGCCACAGATAAAGAAAAGCTTCAAGCCTGTCTTGACGAGATAAATACCGACGATGGTGATGGAATTGTGATTAAAAGCCATCCGGCGGAAGAGAGCCGAAATCTGAAATCATTATCTAACCGAACCATAATGTTCTCCGCCGATGACCTTAAAGACTAAAGATCTGTAACCGTTAATTCAGGCTGGCTTATACAGCTTTAAATTCCCTGTTTGCGTGTCACGCACGAGCAGGCGCGACTACGTCGCTACGGAAGCAGGAAAAACAACTTATGTCAAAACTTTTGTACGTGTCAAGCGGCAAGCACCTATCAATGCAATGAGTTATTTTTTATCGAGCTTCTGCTCAATATTATTGAGGCGCTGGTTTAATTCTTCACCCATTTGGGATAGTTTTTTATTCATGCTCTCTTTATCTGAATTGAAGAAACTGCCGACCCCGAAAGCTAGTAGAAAACAGCTGATTAGTACCTGGATGTCAACCAGTAACTTAGCTATTGGATTTTTAGGCACGATGTCACCGTAACCAACAGTTGTTGACGTAATCAGACTGAAGTGAATACAGTCTTGAAAACTGACTAATGCTTCAGTAAATATTGCCTGTTTATTTTTACTATCGTCAATTGCTAGTTTTACCCAGTCCGTATCAATGCCACTGATGGCGTCTTGTGCGGGCTTAAGTCTGTTAAAACGTGGACTATGAGTTCTGTTATATTCGGTGACGGCATTTGATGCGGTGCCAAAATAGTAGATGACACCAAACATCAGGATAACCTGTAGGTATAGCGAGGCTAGTTTTTTTAGACTGCTTAGGGTTTGTTGAAAACTTATAATATTGGTTATAACAATCAGAATCGGGAAAAAGAGCATCATAATATTCATGACTGTGAAGAACAGCGGATGGGTTTTTCTGATATCAGGAAAGTAGATAAAGGCAACAGTAAGCATTAATGCAAACATCAAATAGCCAAAAGTGATCCAAAGGTGATTACGACCATTAATAAATTTTTCATACTTTATGAAATATTGCTTTAACATCTATAAATTCCTTGTCCAATGTAGCATAACCGTCCCGGTTGTGTTTTTAGTAAATAACTTACCACGGTGTAACGTTTGAGCTTAACTGAAGTGTTATCAGAGGAAACTGTTAATGACACCTTTATTCGCAGCCGGGAGGCTGCTCCCACCTTAAATTAAATGTGGGAGCGACGTCCTTGTCGCGAATTGTTTTGGTGTCATCTCTATTCCTTACAGATCAAGATTTCTGATTTTACTGACCATAGGTCAGTATTTTATCACCGTTACAATACTCAGGCGAGACGCTCGAGCTACTTTTTTCTCAAGCGGGACGCTCGAGCTACATCGTTTTTACTAGTTACTTTGCTATTTTTCTGGCGGTTTTACTTTGAAGAATACGCTGTACAATACAGGGACAAAACCTAGCGTAAACACTGTTCCGATACAGAGACCGAAAATAATTACACTTGCCATACCATAAAAGAGTGGATTGTATGGCACTAACAAGGTAATTATTCCGAGTGCCGTGGTGGAAACTGAGAGGAAAATTGGCCGGACACGATTGATACACGATTTTATAATTGCATTATAGGTATCAATGCCTTCATCTCGATAGGTTTCAATCCGGTCAATGAGCACAATACCATTATTGACAATCGACCCGGCCAGCGATAGCAGACCGAGAATTACCATAAACCCAAAGTCCGCATGCATCACCAGCATACCAATTACTGCACCAACTAGAACCAATGGCATGGTTAGGATAATAATTGCGGCACGGCGGAATGAGTTGAATTGCCAAACCAGCAAGACAATGATCACGAGAAAACAGATGGGAAACCATTTTGCCAAGCGTTTTTGAGCTTTTACCGATTCTTCGAGTTCGGCACCTAGATGCCAAAAATGCCCCGGAGGAAAAGTCAATTTATTAATTGTCGGTTTCAGGGCTTGAAATATTTCACCTGCGGTCATGATCTGGTGTTTGGCATTGACCGTCACAGTATAGTCTTGGTTATAACGTTTTATCCGGTCGTATTCGCCCTTGGCATAAATATCGGCAATTTGAATTAACGGGACATTTTTATTAACCGCCTTGGCGAATATTCCCATGGTAAAGAGGTTGTTGATCGAGTTGCGTTCAGAATCCAGACCACGAGCGACAATTGGAATATCTGAGTAGCCGAAGTAAAAATCACTGATTTGATTTCCGGAGATAAAGACATTCATCGAGTCAGCTACCTCCTGAGTAGTTAAGCCGGCTCGACGGGCCTGGATCTGGTCAACGTTGACTTTGACGCGCATAACGCGGTTGTTCCAGTCCTGTTTGATATCTATGGTGCCGGGAATGTCACGCAGGGCATTCTCCAGGGATTCTGCCTGGGCAAGCAGCAGCTCCTTATTCGGACCGCTTAGGCGCATTTCAAAGAGTCCGGTTTCGGTTGACCCGAGCCACATCCCTTTAATTCGCCCGCGCACTTCAGGTATTTTTGATAACAGAAATTCTCGCGTTCGCGTTACCAGCTCCGGTACCTGTTTAGAGGTTTCAGTATTGACAATAATAAAGGCATAATTATCATCTGGATCATCCGGGGAAAGTGAGAGGAAAAAACGTGGTCCACCACTGCCGACATAGGCAACATTACCGGTGATTTCAGGATTGATTTTTTTATCTTGCAACCATTTACAGATTTTTCTGACGCTGGCATCGGTGCCTTCTATCCTTGTCCCTGCCGGATAATCAAGATACATCAGGTATTGATTGCGGTCGCCGGGCGGAAAGAATGTTTTAGTTGTAAAGGTAAAGCCGAACAGTGCTAGAGCAAGTACCCCGGTAACAAACAGAATAACGATAGTGCGATGACCAAGCATCCAGATTAGACAATGTTTGTAGAATTGGTAAGGTTTGCCTTTATAGGGATCTGGTGCATTGCCATCCGCATCTTTTTCAAGTGGTTTTACATTCATAAACCAGTTACAGGCACTGGTGGTCGAGAGCATTGACAGTCCCCAGGAGGCTAAAAGCAGTACCGTAATAACACTGCCGAGTGAACGGGTATAATCTCCAGCACCGCCATCCTGAAGCATCATCGGCAGAAAGGCGAATACTGTGGTCAGCGTGCTGACTAGTAAAGGTATTGAAAGCAGGCGTCCGGCTTGCAATACAGCCTCGCGCCGTGGTGTTCCCATTTGCATGCGAGTAGTAATTTCTTCGGCGACACAAATGCCGTTATCCACCAGCATTCCGAGTGCGATAATCATGGCGGCCAATGACATGCGCTGCATCTCGATGCCCATAAATTTCATGGCAATGATACCTGTAAGCATGACCATCGGAATGAATGAGCCGACAATCATGCCGGTTCTGAAGCCGAGCAGAATGATAATAACCACCAGTACAATAGTCAGACTGGTTATAACATTTGAAACCATTGAGCCAACCGCTTCCTTAATTAGATCCGGTTGGTAAGTGGCATATTCAAAACTTAACCCCCATGGGAGACTGTTTTCAATATTTTTCAGTTTAGCTTTCAGATTACCTCCAGCTCCGACCGCATCAACGCCGGGCAGCAGACATACGCTGAGGATAATGGTTGGTTTGCCATTGTAGTAAACTGGTTGAAATGGTGGGTCAACATAGCCTTTTCGGATGCTTGCAATATCTTGGAGGGCAATTGTAGATTTTGCGGATCTGGAGGTTTTGGACAACGGAATTAACAGTTCGCCAATTTGCTCGATATTTTTAAATTTACCAGTTGGCTCAACAATCAATTCACTGTTTTCAATATTGAGTTTGCCACTGGGGAGAATAATATTCTGTTCCTGCAGCGCTTTCTTGATGGTTGCATTACTCAGCCCCAGTTCAGCCAGTTTGCTGTTGGAAAAATCGAGGTAGATCCGCTCTTCCTGAACACCGTAAAGGTCAACCTTGAGGATACCCGGTACATTGATGAGCTGTTCGCGGGTATTACGGGCTACTTCACGCATTTCAGACATAGAATAGCCTTCGCCAAGCAGGGCGACGGTTGCCATGGCGGTATCGCCGAATTCATCATTGACAAAAGGGCCAATCGTTCCTTTGGGCAGTTTTGACTTAACATCTTCCATTTTATTGCGCAAGCGTTTCCATACCGTAGGCAGTTCCTTTGCAGGCAGGGTGTCTTTGACAACTAAGTGAATCAGTGATGAACCAAATTTTGAGGTTGATTTTATTTTGCATGATTCAATATCAATATTATCAACCATACCCATGGTGCGGATCTCTTCTTCAATCGGACGGGTGATCAAGCGTTCGATCCGGTCAGGAGACATCCCCGGGAAGTATGTTGTTACCACCGCTTCCCGGATGGTAATCGCCGGATCTTCCAGTTTCGGGAAAGAGGGAAAAATCACAATGCCGACAAAAATAATCAGGAACTGCATCAGAATAATGGTTCTGGAGTTTTTCAGGGCAAAATCGGTAAGGCTTTTCATAGTTATTCTCCTACCGAGTCTGTTTGCTTAGCCTGTTTTTTGAAGAGCGTTACTTGCATTTTATCAGCTAGGAAACTTACGCCTGCAGTAGCGATAATATCACCGGTGCTGATGTCGCCTTTGACGATACCGAAGTTATCGACTGCTCCGCTGGTATGGATTTTAACCTTTTTCAGCCTTTTGGTTTTAGGATTATAGATAAATATATAACCGGTTTTAGGCAATGGTGCCGGCAGTACGGCTGAGATTGGTAACAGAAATCCTTTACCTCTTCCTGTAACCGGTAATTCAAGCAGTACTTCGGCGGTCATGCCGGGATGGATATATTTGCCGGGATCGATCAACTCTATTTTTGCGGGGAATGCATTGCCGCGGGTGGCTGCTGTACCTAGAAAGGTAATTTTGCCTCTGGATGTTTTATCTGGAAAACTTGAGAAATTAACCTCGCCCCCCATCCCGATTTTTATTCTTTTAATAATATTTTCTGGAATATCAAGTCTGACTTCCATTGCGCCGGTAGCATCAACGCGAAAAATTTTCTGACTAGGTCTTACTTCCTGGTTGGGTTCAATGCTGCGTTCCCCGATATAACCATCATAAGGCGCGCGTAAATCGGTATGACGCAGATTACGTTCAGCCATGCCAAGTTTTGCTTTGGCTGAATCAACACCACTTAAGGCTGATTTATATTGGAATTTGCGCGCGTCAAGCCGTTGTTGGAAACTGGCATCATTTTTAAAAAGCTCTTTTTCGCGTTCGTAATCGGCATTAGCTCTTACTTTTTGTGCTTCAGCTTTGACCAGAGCGGCCTCCGCTTCTTTAACATCGAGTTCAAAGCGTTCTTTTTTCATGATAGCCAGGATTTGACCTTTTTTCACTTTGTCACCAATATCAACTAAAACCTTGTCGACCCGCCCACTGATATCCTCAAAACTCATATCGGCATAGTCAACCGCATAGACGATACCGGAAAATTTTCTAATCTGAAAAGAGGCATGTTTCGTTGCCGTGGTATATTTTATTGACCTTATCGTGGGAGCAAGTTTCACTTTTTTTCCACAACCGTTGGTCAGTATTACTATCAGCCCTAGCAGAGCAAGCGATGAAATTCTTTTTTGCATTTTTTTTACCTCATTTATATAGTATTAATATTACCCGAACCATGCAATATAGATATGATTCAAAAATCTTCTTAGGCACTTGATGCCTAACAGGTGCGAAACTTTAGACACAAGTTGTTTTTCCTGCACTCGTAGCGAAGTAGTCTAAAGCAGTATAAGCCGGACGAATGTCTATAGATTTTTAAATGATATTAAAAAGATAGTGTATCTTGCCTGCTTTACAAATGAAAAAGCAAAAATGATGTAATAATTGAAGTGAAATTAACTGGAGGAGCGTCTCTGAAAAACAGCATAACCAAATTCAAGTAGTGCCAGTGTCTCGATGAGACCGGCATTCTCGGCGCGCCAGCGACGCTGATAAAGCGCTGTTTTTGTCGCTGATGCCCAGCACATAAATAGACTATAATTATCTCTAAAAAAGGAAAAATAAAAGTTTTATCAACTACCATTGTCGTTTTGATTGCTGTTGCTCTAGTTCTCTATAAATATTTTGATTATGTAGCAAATCCTTGGACCTGGGATGGGCAGGTGAGGGCACAGGTTGTCCAAATTGCAGCGCGAGTTTCCGGGCCGATAATCAAGTTGCCGATAGCAGATAATCAATTTGTCAAAACAGGCGATCTGTTGTTTGAAATCAAGCCAAGTGTATTTATTGCAGAGTTGAAACAAGCTCAGGCGGAGCTGAAAAAACCTAAAGATGATATTAAATCATTAGAAAAACAGGTAGGTGCTTCGCAGGCGAATGTAAAAATGTTTACCGCTAATATTCAGCAGACAAAAATGGCTCTGAAAAAAGCCGGTTGCTGTTCCACGTGTACTTGAATAAGAAAACCGGATGTGACATTCAGCACTAAAATCTATAACACATTTATTCTTCACACTGCAATAAATCGAATGCAATTAGCTGCAAATTCGGTTTGTGGTGATTTTGCTGTGCAATATCTTATGCCGTTTTGTGATCTAAAAGCTCCAACACGAGCATGATTTTTGAAATTGCCGCTTATATATAACGAAGTCGATTATGCATAATGGAAATCTGCGGTTAAATTTTAATTATCCGTTAATTGAAAAGTTAAATGCACGTTTGTCAGATTAAACGCATCTTACTTATGGAAATGTGTGCATTAACTCTGACACTCTGGACGAGGTGACATACATTTTCCCTTTTATAGGATCAAATACCGT
>JAKIUY010000061.1 GCA_021647315.1 Victivallaceae bacterium | reverse complement strand
AAAAACAGAGAAAATTATTTTTGAAATTTAGATAGAATAGTTTGAGTGGACAAAAAATAAGTAAAAATTTATTTTAAGTTCAAAAAATACCATGAAAATGCATTAAAAAAGGTGCTGAATGTGTGTTTAATCATCACTCCGTGATTTTTTTAGTCTCAGCAATACTGATACTCTCTACGACGTTTCTAGTGTGTTGTCTCATAAATTAGCAGCGTAAATAATCATCCCGTAAGTTTTTCACAAAGTCGTTGAATTTTTTTTCAGTAGTTCTGCTATACGCTCTTCTGTATATGTTCGTGGTTTCCCCGAACGATATTAATCATGAAGTCCCTGCATGCCATCTTCAATAAAACGGCGGTGCTATTTTGCCACCGTTGATGGATTCAAGTCTAATTTCTGCGCAATAGATGCATTATTGACTTCAGCAGCAGCTAATAATATTATCTTTGAACGAATTACTAAACTATGTGACAGGTTCCTTGACCTTGACCACGTTTTTAACTCTTCTTCCTGTTGCTGATTCGCAGAGTCCTTCCAATCAACAAAATATTTATATCCCGAATAACCTCCTAAAACACCAATATGATATTTGCCGGTTAATCTTGTACTATAATATTATTCATAATAGTTTTTTGTTCTTTGAACATAACCGGCTCCGCCGGAACTGAAAAAGTAGCTTGCGACTTCCAGGCGCATTGGTAAATAATCCCTAAAGGGGATTAAGGGTTATACGCCAAAAATCATTCTGCTGAAAAATTATTGTTTGGTTTTATCTATAGCGGTTCTTAATGTACTTTGACCACTTTTATCTCAAAATTAACCGGTTTTCCTACTAATGGGTGGTTGCCATCCAGAGTTACGGTTTTTTCATCCATTGCTTTGACGGTGACGTTGATATGGCCGATTTTCATCATCCAGCCGATGCCGGGAATTGAATTTTCCGGAAATTCGTTTTTGTCCAATACCGCAATCAAAGCTGGATCATGGAAACCGTAGGCATCTTCCGGTTGGTAGGTTACTGTAATTGTCTCGCCCTCGGTCATTCCGAGCAGAGTCTTATCAATGCCTTTAATTAGTTTTGTTTCACCTAGTACCATTTCAAAAGGTTCTTTTTCGAAGGTACTTTCGACTTCAGACCCGTCATCTACCATCGTTGCCCGATAATGAATATGCACCTTGTTGCCCTGTTTTATAGTTTTCATATTTATCCTTTTTATTCGTGTTCATTCGTGAAAATTAGTGGCTAAATTCATCATTAACTAAAGTCCCATAGCTTTATAAATCTGTTTCAGTTCAACGTTGTTGCGGACAATATCGGCGACCCGGTTCAGGGCGGCTTCGGTATTGTATATTGACTGCGGCGTTACCAGTGGCGGCAGGTCACGTTCAATTCGGACCATGTCGATAAATTCCCGGCGGAACTGGTCATCATCAAAAACGCCATGCAGGTAGGTTAACCAGATTTTATCAGCTGCAAATCCGATGGGGCGACCATCGGAACTTTCAATACTGACCAACGCATCATCACTGCATGTTGTTACGCCATGATGAATTTCGTAGCCGGATAGTGGACGACCGGTTTTTAGCCAGGTTGCCTCGCTGCGTGCGAGATGTTTGTCCGTAGCCAGTACCGTTTTAAGTGGCAATAGACCCAAACCATCAATCATCGGCAGTTTTGATTCGATATGGTTCGGGTCGGCAATTGTTGCACCAGCCATCTGCAGGCCGCCACAGATGCCGATCAGCCACGTTCCGGTATTAACCAGTTCAATGACTGCCTGATCAAGGCCGCGTTGACGCATTTTTTCCAGATCGCTGATAACATTTTTACTGCCCGGCAGAATGATTATATCCGGTTTGCCGAGCTCTTCGACGCTTAATACTTTGCGGATAACGATATCGGGTTCTGATTCAAATGGGGTGAAATCGGTAAAATTAGCAATATGGCCCAAGCCCACTAATGCAATATCGAGCGTCTTTTCGTGTTTGTTTTTCTTCGTGCCGGTGAATGAGAATGAGACTGAATCTTCTTCCGGCAGGCCAATATCATGAATGTATGGGATAACGCCAAGGACAGGAACTCCGGTATAATCAAAAACGTAGTCATGGGCATCCTGGAGGAGGGAGGCATCGCCGCGAAATTTATTGACGATAAAACCTTTCAGCAGTTTTTTTTCCCAGACGTTGAAGGTGCCGACGGTGCCGATAAATGAAGCATAAGTGCCGCCGCGGTCGATGTCACCGGTCAACATTACCGCGCTTTCGGCATATTGTGCCATATTCATATTGACAATATCGGCTTTTTTCAGATTCATTTCACCCGGGCTACCAGCGCCTTCGAGCACTATCACCTCATAATCAGCTTCAAGGGAATCATAAACCGTTTTTACCCTGTCGAACAGTTCTGCTTTGGCACTGAAATAACGTTTGACGTTCATCGTATCAATCGGATGTCCCATATAGATTACCTGGGCACCGGTATCACTGGATGGTTTCAGCAGTACCGGATTCATTCTGACATCAGGATCGAGACGGCAGGCTTCGGCCTGAACGACCTGCGCCCGGCCCATCTCTTCGCCATTGGCTGTAACATAAGAGTTCAGAGCCATGTTTTGCGATTTAAACGGGGCGACAGAATAACCGTCCTGAAGCAGAATACGGCAGAAGGCGGCGGTCAGAATACTTTTGCCGGCATTTGAACAGGTTCCCTGAAGCATTAGTGACGGTTTGCGTTTCTGACGCCGGAAATAGAATGGGGTATTGGATTTTTCTGTCGTGAGGTGGGTTAATGCGGCAACTAGGAAATCATTATCTTTTTCACTGCGGAGCCCGATGCGGAAAAAGGTTTCGTCAAGACTGTGGAAATTTGCGCAGTTGCGTAATGCAATACGGTGTTCAGTCAACAGTTGGCAGTAAAAATTTTCATTGGCATGTTTAGTTTTGACTAACAGGTAGTTGGCTAAGCACGGATATACTTTAAACCCTGTAAGCTCGTTGAGTTGCATGGTTAATTTAGTTTTAAGTTGTTTATTTAAAGTGAGCGTTTCTGTTGAATATTCTCCGCCGTCGGTCAATAATTTTATCGCAACCGCTTCGGTCAAGGTATTAACTGACCAAGGTGGAAGATATTCACTTAGTTTACGGCTGATTTCAGGTGAGGCAAAACACAATCCGGCTCGCATGCCGGGGATAGCAAAGAATTTGGTCAGCGAACGCAGAACAATGGCATTGTCAGGCAGTTTTGGCAAGAGGGAAAAGTCGGGCTCACAAAAATCGGCAAACGCTTCATCGATAATGAATGTTGTTTCGGGGTTATCAGCAATCATTGAACGCAGTTCGCCAGTCGGCATTGCACTGCCGGCAGGATTGCCGGGATGGCCGATGAAGACCAACATGTCTGGTTGCAGTAATGGAGCCAGCAATGCAGCGGTTGGTGCAAAGTTATCTGCTTCCCGTGTCTCAAGCAGTTCAACATCCATACCGGTTAAGCGACAACTTTTTTCGTAGTCGATATAGGCTGGAACCGGGATCAGGGCTTTTTTTAGTTTAAGTGCCCGAGGTAGCGCAAAAATAAGCTGACTTGAACCGTTGCCTGCGGTAATATACGTTTCGTTAATATTAAAAACAGTAGCGGCAGTTTTGAGCAGAGCTGCCGCATTTGGCGTTGGATACCGTGTTACCGATTCAAGTTCACGATTAACCGTTGAACGAACAAAATCTGGCAATCCTAAAGGATTGATACTGGAACTGAAGTCCATAATAGCTTCCGGCTTACAGCTTGCGATCTTAGCCAGTTCGACGATGTTTCCGCCATGTCCGGCAATAATTCTATTTTTCTGCATTATAATTATAAATAACCGAGGAGCTTTCGGTTTCCCTTTATATTGTTGCTGTTTGCTAAAGTATGCTAAAGCTGTGAATGCCAGCATCCTATATCTCAATTTTACATTACCCTGCTGAAGTTTACGATATTAAAAATTCTTCCATTACGTCAAACATTGTGTAGTTTTTATTCCCATTGAAATATTCGTATGCTATTCATCAAGCTATTCTCTTTGTTATTATTGTAGTTAATTTTATTTTTGTTTCGTTGATTATATATGTAGTTTTGTTAAATGTCAACCACAATTTTAGCTATAGAGTTAAATTATTGTGAACATAACCGGCGATGGCGGAACTAATAAAAACAAAAAACATTAGCCACTAATGCACGAATAAAAAAAACTTTAATCGCAAATGCGCAAAATTAAAAATTAGTGAATTCGTGGCTAAAATACAATTTCCTATTGGATTTAAATACAAAGCCAAAGTAGCTTAAGGACTCACAAAAAAATAACTTGGATTTTTTGTATGCCTGCAAACAACTGCTCTGCGTTACGAAAATATCTATATAGTTCTACTATGTAAACACTTTCGTGCCTTGATCAATTGTCCGCATTCTACACAAAACTCTCCAACCTGTTTTTGAGTGAGCCCTAAGCGTCCCGCTTGAGTAAAAAAAAGCCGTATTCAGTAGTGAATACGGCTTTTATATTTTACTGCTGAAATTCAGCAGTTGAACTGTTTAGTTTCTATCCATGCAGTTCAGGTCGCTGAAGGCCTGTTTCAGTCTTTCAACGATTGCCAGTTCCAATTCACGAAGCCATTTGCGTGGATCGTAGTATTTTTTGTTTGGAACATCATCACCGTCAGGGTTACCGATCTGGCCCTGCAGGTAAGCTTCGTTGGCTTTGTAGTACGCCATTACTCCAGACCATGCAGCCCACTGGGTGTCGGTATCGATGTTCATTTTGATCACGCCGTAAGAGATAGCTTCGCTGATCTCTTCCGGAGCTGAACCTGAACCGCCGTGGAAGACAAAGTTAACCGGACGTGCATCAGCAGTATTGAATTTTTCCGCGATATATTTCTGAGAGTTGTCCAGAATAGTTGGAGTCAACTGAACGTTACCCGGTTTGTAGACTCCATGAACATTACCGAATGAAGCGGCGATGGTGAAGTTAGGGCTGATAGCACTTAGTTTTTCGTATGCTAATGCCACATCTTCAGGCTGGGTGTAGAGTGCAGAGTTATCGAGGTGTGAGTTATCAACACCATCTTCTTCACCACCGGTACAACCGAGTTCGATTTCCAGAGTCATACCAATTGCGCTCATGCGTTTGTGATATTTGCAGCAGATTTCAATATTCTCTTCGAGTGACTCTTCAGAGAGATCCAGCATGTGTGAGCTGTAAAGTGGTTTGCCATGAGTTTTGTAGTATGCTTCGCCAGCATCCAGCAGTCCGTCGATCCAAGGCAGCAGTTTTTTTGCACAATGGTCAGTATGCATAATTACTGCAATACCATATTTTTCAGCGAGGAGGTGAACGTGCATTGCACCAGCGATAGAACCGGCGATAGCCGCTTCCTGTCCGTCCATTTTCAAACCTTTACCGGCGTTGAATGAACCGCCGCCGTTTGAAAACTGAACGATCACCGGTGATTTTACCACGCTGGCTGCTTCTAGAACAGCATTGATTGAATCACTGCCGACTACGTTTACCGCGGGCAGAGCAAAACCATTTTCTTTGGCAACTGCAAAAACTTTAGCGATATCATCGCCATAAAGAACGCCCGGTTTGACTACATCAAAAATTTTAGTCATTTTTGTTACTCCATTTTAGGTTGAGACAGCCGCATATTCACCGTGAATACGGAACGATTCCGTTGCTGGCGTCTCAATTTTAATAAAATATAAGAACCATAAAGATATGCAAAAAAATGAAATATTCAAGTTTCACACTTTTTTTTATGTAAAAAAGGTGGAAAAAAACTATAAATGGGCTATTGTATCAGTTCGTTTTTAGCTGAACCCGATCATTGGCAACAAACGAGTCCGGTAACGTTAGTCGCAAAAGGCGACTTGTTTTAGAGATTTAAATTCAAGATTTAGTAGATAAACTTGAATAACAGAGAATATAAATATGAAAACTTATCTTGCAAAAAAAGGTGAAATTGAAACGCGCTTCCTGCTTTTCGATGCAGCTGAAGTTCCGCTGGGCCGTATGGCAGTTGTTATTGCCAATGCTTTGCGTGGCAAAGATCAACCGACCTATACGCCTCACATTGATACTGGTGCCAATGTAATTGTTATCAACGCTGAAAAAGCAATTTTTACCGGTAACAAAGAAGAGGGTAAAATTTACCAGACATTCAGTGGATATCGCGGTGGGCAGAAAGAGTACAATGTTAAAGCTATTCGTGAAACGCATCCTGAACGTTTGGTTCAGTTGGCAGTCTGGGGCATGATGCCTCATGGACGTCTCGGACGGGCTCAATATCGTAAACTCAAAGTTTATGCTGGAGCAGAACACCCTCATGAAGCTCAAAACCCTGAAAAAGTTACCCTCTAGGAGTATATAAATGGCTATTAAAACAGAAGAAATCTGGGCAGTTGGACGGCGTAAAAGTGCTGTGGCCAGAGTTCGGATCAGACCTGGAACTGGAAAAATTAAAGTAAATGGCAAAATGATGAAGGATTATTTCCCGAATGAGTCAATTTGCGGTTTTACTACTCAACCGTTAACTGTCACTGATACTGTTAAGCAGTTTGATGTTATTGCTAATATCAACGGTGGTGGTATGGTTGGACAGGCTGGCGCACTGCGTCATGGTATTTCCAGAGCACTGGTAAAAAATGATATTGCTCTGCGTTCAATTCTGAAAGACTGTGGTATGCTTACTCGTGATGCCAGAGTTAAAGAACGTAAGAAACCTGGACAGCCAGGTGCGAGAAAACGTTTCCAGTTTTCAAAACGTTAAGAAATATTTTTACAGGTGGACAAGATGTCTGTGTTACAAGTTGCGGTTATTGGTGCTTCCGGATATTCCGGTGAAGAACTTTTGCGCTTGCTGACCAGGCATCCTCACTGTAATGTTTCAATTATTACATCTCGCCAACATGCTGAAAAGCCGGTTGGTGAGGTCTTTCCTCGTTTTGCAGACGAAATACTCTGCTTTACAGCTCCTGATATTGAACAGATCAAAGCAACCTGTGATGTTGTTTTTCTGGCTCTCCCTCATGGGCTGGCTACTGAATTTGCGATTCCATTATTGAATAGCGGTCTGACTGTCATCGACATCAGTGCTGACTTCAGGCTTAATTCTCCTGATAAATATCAGATATATTACAACGAACCGCATCCAGCACCGGAATTGCTTGAACAGGCCGTTTATGGTCTGCCGGAGCGTTATCGTGCTAAGATTGTCGAATCCAATTTGATTGCCTGTGCAGGCTGTTATCCCACCAGTATTATTTTACCAACTTCACCATTACTGGAAAGCGGTCTCGCTTCACCGGAAAAGATTGTTGTCTCAAGTATGAGCGGGGTCAGTGGTGCCGGACGTAAAGTTGATCTGCCATATATTTTCCCGGAATGCAATGAGAGTGTGCGGGCTTATGCGCCATGTGGACATCGTCATCTGCCGGAGATTGAACAGGAACTTGCGCTAGCTGCTGGGATTGCTGAAGTTACAATGAATTTTATTCCCCACTTGGTGCCGGTTAACCGTGGCATCAATTCGACAATCATTCTTGATGCTCTACCGGGCGCGACGCTCGAAAAGATCGGCGATGTACTGAATAACGCTTATGGCAATGAAAAATTTGTCAGGGTGCTGCCACACGGCAAACTGCCGGACACCAAACATATCACCTTGACCAATGTCTGTGAAATTGGTTATACGCTTGATTCACACACTGGAAAGATTATTCTTGTCAGCTGTATTGACAATCTCACCAAAGGTGCGTCAGGGCAGGCGGTGCAGAACATGAATATCCGCTTCGGCTTCGACGAAGCCACTGGCCTCTGCTAAAACTCCACCCTGTTGAAAGTCCTTAAATAGTGAGCTTTGTATAAGATGATTGAGCTATATAAAGTCCAGAAAAGGAATAGTACAGTTATGGCAGCAGTATCCCCGTTCGGTTTGAACCATAATGCTGTTAGGCATATAATTAAACACAATATTGGCGTGCCATGAAAAAAACCTGTCGGAGTTCACAGCTTTAGCGTGCAATCAATACGCTCGAAAAAACACGCTGAAGCTGTGAACTCCGACAAAAGTATCGTTTCCGTCCAGACACCATTTTCACGGAGTTTTCGTTCAGACCCTATATCGCATGCATTTGGTGAAGCTGCTGATAATAACCGCCGCTGCTTATAAGTTCATCATGGGGGCCTTGTTCGACAATTTCACCCTGCTTTATGACATAGGTGCAGTCCGCGTTCCTGACGGTGGATAATCGATGGGCGATAATTATGGTTGTTCGGTTGATGCATAACTCTTCCAGAGCCTGTTGAATCATTTGCTCCGACTCATTATCCAGTGATGAAGTTGCTTCGTCAAAAATCAGGATTGGTGGGTTTTTGAGGAATGCCCGGGCGATGGAAATACGTTGTTTCTGGCCGCCGGAGAGCAGAACACCATGTTCCCCGACCAGCGCATCGAAACCTTCTGGCAGCGATTGAATAAAATCATATATATTGGCTTTTTGGGCAGCGACAATCAATTCAGCTTCGGTCGCGTCCGGTTTGCCGAACATAATGTTTTCACGCAGGGTTGCATCGAACAGGAAGACATTCTGCTGTACCAATCCGATATTAGTCCGCAGGAACTGTTGTTCAAGCTTCAGGACATTATTGCCGTCAATGGAAATTGAACCTTCACCGGCTTCGTAGAAGCGTGGTAATAGTGAAGCCAGGGTTGATTTACCGGCACCTGATTCCCCGACCAGGGCAACGGTAGAGCCGTTGGCAATTTTAAGATTGATATTTTTCAATACCCAGTTATCGTCATTCGTGGCGTATTTAAAATAGACGTTTTCGAATATGATATCACCGATAACGGTTTCCGGTTTAATGGGTTTTTCGCAATCCTGAATGTCGGGTTCTACCGCCATGATTTCAGTGAAACGTTCAAACGCCGCCATGCCTTGTTGAAGCTGTTCATTGAAGTTGACTAATTTAAAAATCGGCATCATGATAAACCGGTTATACATAAAGAAGGTGATGACATCGGCCAGCGTTGCCAGCTTGAAGTACATTAGCAGGACTCCGCCACCGATAACGATTAATGAATAACTCTGGATAAGAAAGATTATTCCGGCGTGAAATATTGCGAGCACGCCGAAGACATTTTCTCTTGAATATCTGAATTTGCGGTTGACTTCAGAAAATTTTTCCAGTTCATTCTTTTCATTGGTATATGATTTGACTTCACGGATTCCCTGAATGGAGTTTTCCACCTGACTGTTGATATCGGCAACTTTTTTGCGGACATCACGAAAGCCCCGTTGCATTCGACCTTGAAAAATCGCTCCCCAGCCGATGATGAATGGTAGCGGAATCAGCGCGATTGCCGCCAGATATGGATTGAGCATAAACATTACGGTAAAGGCACCGATCACAGTACAGCCGGCAATGGTCAGATCTTCCGGTGCGTGATGAGCCATTTCGGCGATGCTGGTCAGGTCATTTGACAACCTTGACATAATATGGCCGGTCTTGGTTTTATCGAAATAGCTGAACGACAGTTTCTGGAGGTGGCGGAAGAGGTCATTGCGCATATCCGCTTCCATACGAACTCCCAGAATATGCCCCCAGCGAATATTGATATAGTGCCCGATACCGAGCAGTGCCGCAATCATCAGCATTATGGCCAGAGACCAGATAATTGCGGTAAGATTTTCATCGGGCAGATATTCGCGCAGGATACGGTTGATAATCAATGGCATCGCGACGATAAGTACTGAACTTAAAACCGCAGTTACCATGCCGATGATCAGCAATCGTAAATGCGGTTTGTAATATTTAACGAATTTTTTTAGCATTGAATTTCTTTTCTTATTTATAAAAAAATGCGAAGCTTAAGCTTCGCATTATATTTAGGTGAGGCGTCTATCTGTTTTACGCACTCACGATTTTACGTTTGCCAGTAGGACAGATGCTCCGCCTGCCCTTTGTAGCTTTATGCGTAGTAGGGTGTGCTGTCACAGTACCGGCAACCGGTACTGACACACAGGCGGGACGCCTATGCTACATCAGGCTACGTATTGATGACGATCAGGTTGAGCATTTTTTCCGTAGCGGTAATCGCCGCCGCCAACTGGTCACAGTCGACGCCAGTGGTTACAATCTGATTTCCCGCATGCGGATTTTCCCAGGTAATAGTGGTTTCTACCAGTGCTTCAGTTTTGCCGCCAGGTGGAATTCTCACTTCGTAATCCAGCAGTTTAGGCAGTGAAAGATCGATCTGTTTCAAGGCCTTGCGTACTGCTTTGACAAACGCGTCATAGCCACCGTCACCCTTGGCCGCTGCTTCCATCGTCTGCTCTTTATATTGCAGGGTTACTTTCGCCGACGGGGTTGAGCCTGATTTTGAGCATATATCATAATCAACTACTGTGAACTGTCTCATTTTCGGGCTTTTCATGACATCTGCAATGATGAATGGCATATCTTCAGGAGTGACGCCTTTCTTTTTGTCGCCGAGACGGATAACTTCGCGCAGGACTTTATCACGCAGCTCTTTATCCAGTTCCATGCCCATCTCTTCAAGGTTTTTGTCGATGGAGGCCTTGCCACTGAGTTTTCCCAAGGCATAACGGCGTTTGCGGCTGAAACGTTCCGGCAGCAGCGCATTGGCATAAAGATTGCCTTTCATATCGCCATCGGCATGAACACCACAGGTCTGAGTAAATACATCAGTGCCGACTATTGGCGCGTTGGCTGCGAGTCTTTTCCCTGATATCGTCTGAACTACGCCGGCAGTATAAGCCAGATGTTTTTCCTGGACTCTGGTTCTGAACTCGGTCATATCATTGATTACACCGACTAGCTCACATAGAGTTTGATTCCCCGTGCGTTCTCCGAGACCATTCATTGTGGTGTGAATGCCATTGATTCCGGCATTGATGGCCGCGAGTGAGTTTGCGGTACACAGACCGTAGTCATTATGTCCGTGAAAGTCAAATGCGGTATCTGGAAATGCTGCATAGATCCAGTCAAGATAGCGGGATACCATTTCAGGATTCATGATGCCGAGGGTGTCGGGTAGCATGATACGTTCAACCGGCAACTCTTGCAGGCGTTTGATGAAAGAGTAGACATACTGATAATTTTCTATCATACCGCCGGACCAGTCTTCAAGGTAGACATTGACGGTTAATCCCTGAGATGTGGCATATTCTATTTCGCGGCAGACGTCATCAAAATGTTCATCCGGAGTTTTACGCAACTGGATACGGCAATGACGTTCCGAGCCTTTGGTCAGCAAATTTATAACTTTAACTCCAGCTGATTTTATCCAGTCAACAGATTTGCCTTTATCGGTAAAACCGAGGATTTCGATCCGATTTTCCATGCCCTTTTTGGCCGCCCATTCGACAATGCCGGCAGCACCGTCTTTTTCGCCTTCCGAGACTCGGGCTGAACCGACTTCAAGGCGGTCAACTTTGACTTTGGTCAGTAATATTTTAGCTATTTGCTGCTTTTCAGCGGGGGTGTAGGCTACGCCAGGTGTCTGTTCGCCGTCGCGTAACGTTGTATCCATTATTTCAATATATTTTTTATCGGACATGATGAATATTCCTTATTCCCGTAATTTGGGATATTTATGTTCTTTAAGCTTACGTCTGCCTGTAGTTATGGGCAGTAAGTTTATGTTTGTGGTAAATGTTTTTTGCAATTACCTCAATAGATTCAGCACTGCTTTTTCATTTTAGTTCCGCTAGATAATACTGTTGAAATTTTATTTTTCAGTTTAAATAGCTGATAAAGTGAACTAAAATCTACCAATTACGGGTATAACTTATGTCAGGGTGCAAAAAAGTGTTTTAATGACAGGCAGTTAAATAAGCAGCATCAGGCATACCTCCGAGACTCTCCTTGCTGTTCAGAGAGTCCCGCCGGTAATGATGATGCATTGAGCAACACTCTGTGGCTTTGCCTGATTATAAAAATAACTGTTCATAGTTGGTAAAATAGCATACTAAAGTTGTTTTCGCAAGATAATAACAGGCCTTTTTTGTAAATAGTCGGGTTTCTTTAAATTTGACTGTTATTGGCATATTTTGGTAAAAAAACTTTTTTTAGCTTAAATAAACCTTAAATAATAAAAAAATAAAAAAAAATCAAAAAAAAATCAAAAAAAAACGGGTTGAATGCTGAAAAGGTGTTGATTTTTTTGAAAATATTAATATAATACCTCAAAAAGCAATTTACTTAACCTTAAGATTTAGAAGGAATTTTTTTATATGGGAACTATTTGTCCTTATTGCAATATTGATGTAAATGAGAATCGTATCGAAGCTGAAGATGGTTGTTGCCCGGAATGCGGAGCATTTATAACTGTATCATCACTTTTTGGGAATCATGATGACGACATCTTTGTCGAAGACGACATTGACTTGGATCTGGATGATGAGGAACTGGCGGCACTTGATGATGATGATTTGGTGGTACCAGATGATGATGAAGTTTAATTGAACAGCTTATACCGTTTTGCGATCTAAAAGCTATTAAAGAGCTGTATATTTGAACTTAAATAGGCACGGTAAACTAGCTAAAAGAATGCACTTGTGTATTAATTTGCTATTAATCGCCCTATTTTGAGCTCAGAGACGCCTGTCGTTCCTGATGTGTAAGCTGACTCCAGCAACCTGACCCAAGATTTCCTAACTTAAGTTTGCCGATTGTGGTGCGTAGCAGCTTTTCAGTGCGGCATCCGGCGACCTTAGCCATTCGGCGGATTTCACGCTTTTTACCTTCATTAAGCACTACCTTATAAAGACATGGTGCGATTGCTGAAAATTCTATTGCTTTAAGAACTTCGCCTGCATCGTGGATCCCTTTGAGTAATTCAGGCAAAAAATCTGTTGCAATTGGCTGGTTGGTTGTCAGCTCATAGGTTTTCGGTATCCCGTATTTGGGATGAGTAAGGCGGTCGACATAATCACCGTCATTGCTGAAAATTAGCAGACCTTCACTTGCTTTATCCAGCCGGCCGGCGGAAAATAGCCGTACATTCGGCAATTCAATGAGGTCTATCGCCTTATGTTCAGCATAAGGGTCGGCGGCGGTACAGGTGTAGCCTCGTGGTTTATTAAGCATGATGTAGTAACGTTTACCGATTGATACGACATTGCCGTCAACTTCAACCAAATCGCTCGCTTCTACCCTGTTACCGGGTGCGGTGACAATCTTACCATTAACGGTTACCTGACCATTTTTAATCAGTTCCGCGCATTTACGGCGGGAGGCTGCGCCAGCGGCACTGATAAAGCGATTCAAGCTGACAGGAAAGTTCAACTCTGCAGTTTTATGTTTATCAGCCATTGTCTGTCTGATGCTCCGTTAGCTTTACGCCTATTTTTCGTTTAACTATAATCTGAATAATCAGTACGGCAATAATTGGCCCGCATACTGCGAGGAAAGGGAATGATGGGGTTACTTGATCTGCCAACAGGCCGCCAGCCAGCGGGCCGATAATACAGGTCAGTCCGACAATTACTTCATTGATGGCGATATAAGAGCTTGATTTCTCGGGATGGACCAGTGAGTGAAATACCAGATAAAAGCAGAAATAACCGCTGTAGATACCGTAAAGCAGACTGGCGAACAGTAATGCAGGTACACTGCTGCTACTGAAGAAAAGTGCTAAGCCACTGATTCCGACTACAGAAAAAATAACTGCCGGGGTGATGCGATACATCCAGATGTGCCCGAATCCAAGTAGTAAACCGGTAAAGGCCTGCGCATAACTGGCAGTTGCCAGAATAATCCCTAGATTATACTCACTGAGCTTGATTATTTCCGCTTTGAATGGCAAGACACTGCGGACCATGGCTAAAGTCAGAAACCCAACTCCGGCTGCGGTCCAGCCCAGCCAGGCAATATCAGGAAAATTCTCATAACGGTTAATGCCGGTGGGGATATCAGCCTGTTCATTACTGTCTGAAAGATCTCCTAAATGACGTTTGACTACAACAATACCGATAAGCACAATAACTGCTGAAATGATATTCAACATGTAGCAGGCCTGCCAATTCCAATGTTTCCAGACAAAAGCGGAGATAAACGGTCCGGTTGCCAAACCGAAACTCCAGGAGAAGGTGTAAAGTGCGGTTGAACGGGTCAGGCAACCCTGAGGGTGCATTTTTTCAATAGCTTTCATGAAGAGCTGAAATGGTTGAAAGAACATTGCCGCGCCGATGCCGACAAGGGCAATGAAAATAAACTGAAAATAGATTGCGGACAGCAGAATAAATCCGCTGGCAGCAGTAATCATCAATATGCATGACGTAATCATAATAGCGGTACAGTTACGGGCGGTAACAAAGCGTCCGCCGAACAGATTACAGCAGGAATAGACAATTGCCCAGGTTGCACTGAGTGCACCGATGGTAAAACCGTCATAACCGGCTTGAGCCATTCTGAATGAGGCGATAAAGAATGTGGTTCCCATGATCATATCCATGATGGCAGGGAAAATAAAAATTAGTAAACGCAGCATAAAGGTACCGCTCTCCTTAAAGTTTTCTGTCGGAAAACGATTGTTTGATTATGGCTATGACTTTGTTTGAATCAACACTGTCGACTGCATTGTTCAACATCGTTTTGCATTCAGCCAAGCTGAAGGCCGGAATGATTTTTCTGATGTCAGTAATGAGTTTAGCAGGCATGCTGAATGAGTGAATGCCGGCTCCGATCAGCAGTGGAGTTGCCAGTGGATTGCTGACCATTTCGCCACAGATAGCTAACTCTTTATCCGGATGGTCTGAAAAGATTCTGCCGATTTTTGACAGGATGCGCAGGAATGCCGGGTCGAAGTAATCCATATTCTGTTGGTTGTCATCACTTTCCCGGTCACGGGCAAAGGTGAATTGGAACAGATCATTGGTGCCGATGCTGGCAAAATCAATTATCTGGATTATTTTGGGCAGATTGAATATTACCGAAGGTACTTCAATCATGATCCCTAGTTCATAGTCACTACCATAGACAATTTTTTTTGCTTGCAGTTCCTGTTCTACCTTATTTAGCAGTTTGCGAAACTGTTCGATTTCAGATAAAGTTGAGATCATCGGCAACATAATCTTTATTTTGCCAAATTGCCCGGCGCGGAGTATTGCCCGCAGGTGGGTGCGCAGGAGATCAGGATAGGCATTTAACAGCCTGATGCCGCGTAAGCCCAGGGCCGGATTATCTTCATGGGACACGGCAACCGGAACGACCTGTTTGTCGCCGCCTGCATCAAGCAGACGTAATGTTACATCTCCGTTACTGGTCCGGATTACTTTGGTAAATATATCAAATTGAGTCTCTTCGCTCGGCAGGTAATCGCGGATCATAAAGAGAAACTCTGTGCGGTACAGTCCAATACCACTGGCACCATATTTTTTTAGCAGGTTGGTTTCACTGATTAGCGAGATGTTGGCTTTGCAAACAATTTCATACCCGTCAGCGGTGAATATTTGTGGGGAGGCATTTTCGCTAATCGCGGCATCTTCAGATTCAGCAGCTTCAAGCAGTTTAACGAATTCTTTTTCTATTTCGCTGTCAGGATTAATCAGGAGCTTTTCTGCGTAGCCGTCAATAATTGCTGTATCATAGTTGTTCACCCGGTCGATTATTCCCTTAACCCCCATTAAGGCAGGGATTGAGAATGCTTTCGCTAAAATTGCGACATGGCTGGTTACCCCGCCTTTTTCACAGACAATTCCGACGACATTATCCAATGGCATTCGAATAAGATCAGATGGCAGCAATTCGCTGGCAAATATTATCCAGCTCCCGCTGGTGCCGGTGAAGGAAAATTCATCTTGGCGTTTTTCACGGATAAAACCAGCCGATTCGAGCAGACGCATCATTGCATCCTTAAAATCTGCCAGGCGTTCGCGCAAGACCTGATTGTCCAGTGAGATAAACTTTTTCCTGAAACGCCGATAGACAACAACTACACTGAATTCAAGGGTGTGATGTTCGTCAGTAATTTCTCGTTTGATTGCGTCAATAACGGTTTTGTCTTCAAGAATCAGTAGGTGAGAATTGAAAATAGAGGCATCTGCTTCTGAAATCATACTCAAGGCTTTGTATTCCAATTCCAGAGTATTGGCTCGCGCCAGTTGCAGGGCATGGTCAAAAAAAATGAGTTCCTGTCCAGAGTCAGAATGAATTTCGTGTTCCATCTCATCCAGCCGGTTGTTGGCGAGGTATTTGAATATCTGACCTTTGGCAAAACCGCTGTTGGCGGCTGAACCGTGCATGACAAAACTCTGTTTAGCTCTGTTTTTACTTACCAATTTTTCAGGAGAACTTTTGGCGAAAGTTTTAAATATTTCCGCATTGATAATTAAGTTTGCCAACTGTGGCGCTAAACTGCGTCCGACGTCAACAATTTGATCGTGAAATTTTTCTGCAACTGTGCGTTGCAGGGTAAAAACTCCGACGCAACTGCCAGCCATAACCAATGGAATAGCCATAAACGATTTGAAACGTTCTTCGCCGGTGCTCTTGAAATATTTATACCCGGGCTTACGGGACGGATTGGCAACATTGATAACAATATTATCCTTGAAGCATTTACCGGTTAATCCTTCGCCGGAACGCATTTCAACTTTGCCGATAGCCGAAGCTTTCAGACCATGTGTAGCTAACAGCACTAAACTATCTTTGGTCATATCGTGTTCATAAACCGAACAGACATCGACCTCCAGACCTTGGGCTAGAATTCTTACCACCCGCGATAAAGCTACCGCATTGTCATCTGCGTGAGCTATAACTTCGGAAATATTCCGTAATAATTGTAATAATTTTTCTGCCATAAAATATTGTCTATATAATGTTATTCTTATTCTTTACTTAAGGTAGCTTGTTATTCGGCTTTTTTCAATACCTGAAATGTCATAAAAATAGGACATTTTCCTGATATTGAACATAACCGGCTTTGCCGGAACTTATAGTACCCTGCGACTTCCAGGCGCAATGGCATGATCTCCCTTTTGGGAGATTAGAGTTATGCGGCAGGATGTCGCAAAGTACTAGCTGGAAATACAATTTCCTATTACATAAATAAAACCGGCTGCGCCGGAACGTTGAACATCGAACGTCGAATAAATAGGAAAAACAGACACGAGCGCAGCGACAGATGAAGCGTTCCTATTAGGTTTTAAATATTTTTCGCATTTTTTTCTCTTTATGATTTGATGAAATCAGCTTATGCATTATCTTACCTATTCCCAAGACATTCCTTGTGAAAACGGAGAGGTGGCTGAGCGGCTTAAAGCACAGGTTTGCTAAACCTGCGTAGGGGAAACTCTACCGGGGGTTCAAATCCCCCCTTCTCCGCCACACTACGCTCCTCGTTTCACGCGGTAGCTTGCATTCTCCGAACGCAAAGAGCAATATCAGAATAAACCTAAATATTAACTTGTTTTCTAAGGCGTTTAGTGCAATCTATGTTTGTTGCTTTACTGCGTCCTCTACACTACTAAGGACTAACTCAAAAATAAATTGGTGAGTTTTGCGTAGGATGCGGACAGCTGATCAAGGCACGAAAGTGTTTACATAGTAGAACTATATAAATATTTTCGTAACGCAGAGCAGTTGTTCGCTGTTAAGCAAAAACTCCAATTTATTTTTTTGTGGATCCATAATGCTGGCCAATCTGTTCGTACAGCCAAATACAAACCTTGGGGATTGGTTTCTTCTCATATTTTTCAAGATAAAAAAAAAGCTCTTGCATTTGAGAGTTACCTGAAAAGCGGTTCAGACAGAGCTTTTGCAAAAAAATGCCTATGGTAAAAAAATCATTTTGTAAAACTTTTCTTGAATATTTGGGTTGTTTAGGTTATAATAAATGTCTTTCGGTTACTTTTGCCAAGTTTTAAAATTTGCATGGCAATGAAATGAGTTAATTTACCTTAAGAATCCACTCAAAAACAGATTGGATAGTTGCGCATAGGATGCGGACTGCTGATTAAGGAACGAAAGTCTTTACATAGTAGAACTCTATATAAATATTTTCGTGATGCAGAGCAGCTGTTTGCAATCAAGCGAAAAGTCCCAGTTATTTTTTTGTGGGTTCTAAGGCTTTTATATATAAAAAAAAGGATAACTATGTTTGCATTTAAGAAAAATATTAAGTTAATGGCAATGCTGGACGAATATCTTAATGTTGCCCGGGAGACGGTTAATCAGTTTAAAATCGCAATTGAATATTTACTTGAACATGGCATGGATGATCATTTTACTATGATGGCTGAGAAGACCCATCGGAGCGAATCCAATGCTGATGATATTCGGCGTCGGATTGAACTTTTCCTTTATGAAAAATCATTAATGCCGGAAACCAGACGTGACATGCTATTAATGATTGAGACGCTTGACCGGGTGCCGAACCGGGCCGAACGGATTATCTATATGTATGTGACTCAGAAAACCAAAGTTTATCCTGCAATTGAAAATGACCTTAAGGAGTTACTGACCCTTTCGGTTGAAACTTTTGATGAGACCATCAAGGCTACTCTGGATTGTTTCGGCAAAATGAGTAATGTCAAAGAATCCAACCGTATAGTGGATAATAATGAAACTTTGGGTGATCATCTGGAACGCAAGATGATTACAAAAATATTTGAATCTGACCTGGATATTGGTGAGAAAATTCTCCAGAAAGAGTTCGTGCTGGAATTCGGCGCGATTTGCGACCTCTGCGAATCAGTCCTTGACCGTATTGTTATTTGCAGTGTTAAGAGGCATAATTAATGTTTGCATGGATTCAATATATCGGCGGTGCGTTTCTCGGCTGGAGCTTAGGTGCCAATGACTCAGCCAATGTTTTCGGCACTGCTGTCAGTTCTAAAATGGTTTCATATCGCCTGGCGGTAATCTTGACCGCGATATTTGTGATTATCGGAGCGGTATGTCAGGGACGCGCCGGGATTGAAACTTACAGCAAAAAACTTACCGTTCAGCACGCAACAGCGACTTCGGAAATAGCACCTGAGGCTTCTAGTAAAATCAAAGACTCGCTGGTTCAGAAAGCCGCTCTTATCTCCTTTGCCGCGGCCATAACTGTAACCCTGATGACTATTTTGAAGATTCCGGTATCGACCTCGCAGGCTGCCGTCGGCGCGATCATCGGGGTTGGTTTAATGCGCAATGATGCCAATTTTTCTCAATTGGGCAAGGTTATTGCCTGTTGGATCGGCACCCCGATCGGCGGTGCACTGTTCACGCTGATCTTCTATGGCATATTCAGCTGGATTATTCGTAAATGGAAGCCGTCGATTTTTGTTTATGACCCGATGATGTCGCTGTTACTGATCGTTACCGGCTGCTATGGTGCCTATGCTTTAGGAGCAAATAATGTTGCCAACGTCTCCGGTGTATTTGTCGGCGATGGAATGTTAACGGTCGGCGAAGCCGCCTTTTACGGTTCAATCGCCATTGCGATCGGAGCCTTGACCTACAGTAAACCGGTAATGTCCACGGTGGGTAAAGGTATTGTCAAACTTGATTCATTCACCGCATTTATATGTGTGCTTTCCCATGCGGTAACGGTGCATATTTTTGCCATTATCGGTGTGCCGGTATCCACCTCGCAGGCAATTGTCGGCGCGATTCTCGGCATCAGTCTCATCAAGGGTGCTCATACGGTAAATTATCACATGTTAGGCAAAGTTTCCGTCGGTTGGCTTGCAACTCCATTCATCTCCGGAACAATTGCCAGCCTCGGTTATTATATTACCCACCTCAAATACACTCCGTAAATAGTTAATATTGTAATACCTCATTATAATTTGGCTGATAAACTTTTCTGGGAGCCAACTTTGGCAAAACTGGCATACTGTAGGGCTCTTTCGCCGAAAGTACCTCTGTTGTGATTATCAGCAATAGATCGCTGCATTGCCGTCACATCACTAATATTTTCAAGTAAATTACATATTTAACTGTATTTACTTGACAAAAACTCTTTTAGATGTATTATTAGTATAATAGGAAAATGTTTCATATGTTGCTACGCTTGAGTAGCTGTTTTTCTTTCATTCGATGTTCAATTATTGTATTAATGAAAATAGATCATAAGGAGCTAAAGATGGCTGGTGGATTTTCAAGCATCGTTGCTTTACGACTTTGGGATATCTTGTCGATGATCGCGGATGGTTTAACCCGCTCGGAGATGATTGACAAATTACAGACTAACCGGCGAAATTTCAGTGCCGACATTAGCCGCTTAAAGAAATTGGGGCTTGAACTGAAATATTCACGTATCCATCAAAACTACACGACCTATTGGCCGGGAAATATTATTAATGTTAAATTTTCCCCACGTGAATTTTTTTATATACTCTATTGCCTGAAAAATATTTCAGAAGAAAATCCGGAACTTAATGCGGTAGCAGAAAAACTTGAACTGTTACTTTCAAATGAGACTGATCCAGTCTATGATTGTGGTCCCGCTTATGGTATTGAACAGAATATCACAGCGGATATTGCTGATATTCTTACGGTGTTAAAACGGGCAATCAGTAAACAGTTTAAATTGGTCTTTTTTTACAAAAGCCAAAGCAGCAATCATGAAATAAGAATAGTTCATCCCTACAAACTGATTCATACTCCAATCAGTTGGTACCTCGTCGGTTATTGTGAGGATAGAGAGGATTTCAGAAATTTTAAATTGGCACGCATGAGCCAGATAAAAATACTTTCAGATCATTATCATCCACGTCAGTTTCAGCTTAAAAAACATTTAGGTGATGCATTCTGGTTGCGGCATGACCCAAGCCGAATAGCTAATCCGCATCTGATAAAAATACTGTTCAAAGGCGATGCCGCTGATGCTATCAAAGAATATAAATTCCATAGTAGCCAAACCATTGAGGAGACACCGGCAGGAACAGTTGTCGCCTGGCGTTTAAGTTATCTTGGTGAATTCGCCTCATGGCTGCTGCAATGGCTGGGCACTTTTGAGATTATCGAAAATGATGAATTAAAACTTGTCATAAAACAACGATTAACGATTAACGATTAACGATCAACGAATAATGGGTAAAATGAAATTTTTAAACAGAAAATCAACGTGGCAACGGCTTAGTTATGTCCCGACCTGGATTGTCGGCAGCAACTACTATGATGGCAAAATCAAGACAGGCGAACAGGTTTTGCTTAAACCTGAACCTAAAAACCATGCCGATCCCCTTGCTATGGCAATCTACAACCACAAACAACAGCAAATCGGTTATCTGCCACGCTACGATGCCGCCATTTTCACGCCAGCGTTGAACAATGGCGAAGTAAAACTTAAGGGTACTCCAACCGCCCTGCCCAATGGCGGACGGATTGCCCTGCAACTTGAAGTTTTTCTCGCTCCACAGGCCGAAAGCTGGTTGTCACCGGCATTCGGCGATGACATCAAAGATATCTACCATAATAACCTTCTGAATGTCTGGAATAATCTTGAACATTACTCTGCGGAGACGATTACCGCTTTCCGGGACAGTATGCGCAGTTTAGCCCACAACAATCAGTTACACTATTATACAGCCATTCTCTATCGGCTGCTACGCGGTATGGTTGGAGAACTGCAGGAATCTGAACAGACTCTCTATCGTCAATTGATTGCTGACCGGATCAGTCAGCTTGGTTATGGCAAACAGCTCGGCAGCAAAGAATTGACCGTCTTTCCGCTCTTTGACACTGCAAAAAATATTACTAGGTACAAGAGTCCGATGCGACTGCCTGAACAGCTGGAGCTTACGCCGGAAAATCTCCTGCTCCGTTATCCTTATCCTGCCGATGCGGTTGGTGCAGTCTATTATGTCGGGAATGAATTTGAACAGTTCTACTATTCAAATTCAGCGGCAAAAATGCAGATTAACTGGTTCAAGTTTATCGAAGCGATTGACTGTTCAGCGACAATCGCCGGTTCACCCGTCAAACAGCATCAACTGCGGCGTATCTTGTTGGCAATGGTTAAAAATATTGAGCTGGATTTTTATAAACATAATAATGCAACGGTTATTTCATCAACCATTGGTGATTTTGAACTTGACGCCACTGTTAAAGATGGAGAATTAATTGAACTTTCAGTAACCAGCAGTTATTGGCAGGAGTAATTTGCCTATACCGTAATCAACAGAAACTAAAGGAGAAATTGATTATGTTTGACGATGATAATCATGAAACGGAAGATCTGTTTGAATATGAACTGTTCGATGAAGATCTGTTTGCTGATCGCAACATTGATAATGATGATCTGATTGACGAATTGGATTTAGATTTAGCACGCACCGATCCCGACTACAAACCCGAAGCAAATATATTCGGTAACAGCGCAAATAACGGCACCGGCTGCCTGATCTTTATCCTGGCTCTACCAGCCGCAATACTGCTACTGATGCTATTGTAACACAGGGGCTACCTAATCAAATGAAAAATATTATAAAAAAAATATGCAAACCGATACAGTGGCAACATCTGGGAAATATATCAAGCAATATCGCCGGTTATAAATATCAGAAAAGAGTCGCAAAATTTGGCGAAAAGGTTATTTTTATATTAGAACCAGACAATAAGTCTGATCCGTTGGCAATAGCTATCTATAATCAGCAACATCAGCAACTTGGCTATCTTCCGCGGCGTGATGCAGCTATATTCAGTTCGGTCATAAAAGATGGTTCTGTCAAACTTGCTGCTACTGTAGGTCAACTAGACAACCCATATATCAGCCCGAAAATATCTTTACAGTTAAGTGTCTATCTGAGAAAACGCCATCAGGAGAGATGGTTTAAAAAATCTAAAAAAGATGATTATCAAAACTCTTGGCATAACAAACTGCTTAACATCTGGGATAATACCGCAAATTGTTCACTTAACGAACTAATGACATTCAGTGATGATATTGAACTGCCAATCAGAAGAAAGAGCTTATATGATAAAACTGCTATTCTATATCGTATTATTAAAGAAAAAATTAAACAGCGCCATAAAAGTGAAAAAGATTTACTGAGAAAGAATATTACCAAATCTTTTAAACATTTTTATTTTGGCAATCCATTCGGCAGTGCTAAATTAACTGTCCTGCCGATATTTCCCGATAAGAATACTGCTAAACAGTTCAAGGCACCGGAAACATTGCCAGCTGAATTACTACTGTCCCCCGAAAATCTACTTAATTACTACGCATATCCAACAGGGGCAAACGGAGCTGTTTATCATTCTCACGGTGAATTTCAACAACTCTATTATGCCTCAACCCCGGCTCGTATGGAAATTAACTGGTTTCGTCTGCTTACAGATATTGAACCTTATAGTGGTGCTCATATATTTCCTGACACCCTGTTACGGCAATTGGCATATCTGCGTAAGCTGATAAAAAGTCATAAATTCGATTTTCATCGCGGCGATGAAGAGATAATTATGCAGTCACGCTTTGAAGGTAGTATTGATATGCGAGCAATATTCAAAGGAAATAAAATAATTGAATTAAAAATTATCGGAGAGGCTGTCATTATTGATTAAGTAAATTGTATTGCAATGAAACCATGATAGTATTACAGGTAATTGCGATTTTAAATAATATTCATAAAATCGTGCCACATTGATGTGGCAAAGTATGCCTGAACAAAAAAATGATAACCAAATAAATAGAGGAAATTAAAAATGAGTAAACAAGTATTAGGTCTTGATTTAGGAACTAACTCCATCGGTTGGGCTGTTCTTCAACAGAATGGCAATAATTTTGAATTACATGAAAAAGGTGTTCACATTTTCCCTAAAGGAGTTGGAGAAGAAAAAAATAATGAATACTCACTGGCATCTGAAAGAACTGGCTATCGTAGTGCAAGGCGGTTAAAATTTAGGAGAAAATTAAGAAAAATAGAAACCTTAAAAGTTTTAATAGAACATAAATTATGTCCAACATTGACAGAACAGGAATTGACTGAATGGCGCAATAAAAAAATATACCCAACAAATGAAACTTTTATAAACTGGCTTTTAACCGATGATGAAAAACATAAGAACCCGTATTGTTACCGTAATCTTGCTGTAACTAAAAAATTAGACTTGAGCGATGCGACTGATAGATTTAAATTAGGACGTGCCTTTTATCATATTGCTCAGAGACGTGGCTTTAAAAGTAACGCATTAAACCAAGATGAAGGTTCTGATGGTGCGGTTAATACAGGAATAAGAGAATTGCAAGTTTTTAAAAATGGTCAAACTCTTGGACAATATTTTTACTCTATTTACGGAGATAAGAAAATTCGAGAACAATATACTGACCGTGAACAAGATTATTTAGATGAAATTCAGAAAATTTGTCTATTTCAGGAACTTGGAGATGAGTTTCTTGCTAAACTGAAAAGAGCTATATTTTTTCAACGACCACTGAAATCCCAAAAAGGAAATGTTGCGAACTGTCCTTTTGAAACGAATAAAAAGTGTATTCAAATTTCACACCCCATGTATGAATTGTTCAGGATGTATCAGTTTGTTAATAATATAAAAATTCAAACCCCACGAGATTCAGAATTACGCTCTTTGACGACTGATGAGCGCAATAAAATAATTCCTCTATTTTTTCAGTCACAGAGTTTTAAGTTTGAAAAGATAGCTAAAAAACTGGTCCCGACAGGAACGACGTTTGGTTACTATAAACATAAAAAGGATAACGCTGATTGCCTGTTTAATTATCAAAAAAATACAACAGTCTCTAATTCGCCATTTATTGGAGCGATGATGAGGTTATTTGATGTAAAAAAATATGATGATTTATTAATTGCGGGAAAAGATAAATATATTAATTCAGACAACAAAACAGCAGAAGAATCTCTTTTTGACCTGTGGCATGTGTTGGTAACTTATGAAGATTCTGAAAAGCGAAAAGAATTTGCAATAAAAAAACTTAATTTGACTGCTGAAAAGAGTGAAAAATTTGATAAAATAAAGTTGACTCAAGGCTATGGTAACTTGAGTCTCAAAGCTATTAAAAAATTCTTACCGTTTTTAACTGATGGGACTTTATATTCTCACGCAGCTTTTCTCGCCAATATGGATAGTATTTTAAAGCATTATTGTGACAAGATAGAGCTTGCTACCATTAAAGACAAAATAGCTGATATTTTTCAAAGCAATCGCCAAACAAATCAGGTTATAGAAACAGTTAATGCTATGGTTAGAACTGCTAAAGCTGATAAGAAACCATGGAATTATGACAGTAAACAAATTATCAAGTACCAAGATATAGTAATGGAAAAATTAAAACAAATAATGGGCTTAACTAGATGGGAAAAATTATCGATTAAACAGCAGCAGGTCATTTACAATGTTGCTATTGATAAATTTTCAAAATTGACTAATAGTGGAAAGAATTTTCTACCTTTAAAAACTATAAAAGATGAAATTGCAGATTTTCTAAGAATAACTTACGGCGTCGCTAACCATGATTTAGACAAATTATATCATCCTTCGGCAATAGAGTCATATCCTCAAGCTGAAAAAAGCAAAGATGGTCGATACTACCTTGATTCTCCTAGAATTTCCGCTATCAAAAATCCTGTTTTCATGCGCACTATGCATCGCTTAAGAGCATTAATAAATGAATTAATCAAAAAAAATATTATTGATCCAACCACTGAAATTCATATAGAAATGACTCGTGAACTGAATGATGCCAATAGAAGAAAAGCAGTTCAGCAATGGCAAAAAAAACGTGAGTCTGCTAGAAAAATTTATCAGGGAAAAATAGAAGAATTTTATAAAGCAAAAGGGCAGACTTGGCAGTATAACGAAACTGATATATTAAAATATCAATTACGTGATGAACAAAACGCAATATGTCCTTATACAGGTAAAGAGATAGGGTTAAGTGATTTTCTTGGCAATAGCTCAAGTTTTGATATAGAACATACTTTTCCAAGAAGCAGATCTTGTGACAACTCTCAGGAAAATAAAACATTGTCATGTCAAATTTATAATCGACAGATTAAGCAAGGTAAAATCCCGTCCGAGTTACCAGATCATGCTAAAACGCTGCAACGAGTCGAATCTTTCGGCTGGGAAAAGAAAATTTTTAGTATCGAAAAACAAATTGAATATGCCCGAATAAGTTCTAAAACTGCATCAACAAAAGAGGGGAAAGATAATGCAATTATAAAACGGCATCTGCTTGAATTAGAACGCAACTACTACCGTGAAAAACTTTTCCGCTTTACTACTATTGAGATCCCTAATTCATTTTCTCGTAATCAACTTGTTAATACACAAATTATTTGTAAATATGCAAATTTATATCTCAAAACTGTATTTAATAAGGTCTACTCATATAAAGCCAAAGCGCTGAAACCTTTTTATCAGGCTTGGGGAGTAGATGAAAAGCAACGTGATTCTCACTTGCATCACTGTATTGATGCTATTCTTGTCGCTTGTATAAGCAGAGACTCCTATAGCGATGTTGCAAAATTTTACCATGAACAGGAATTATACGAATATGGACAAGGAGTTCGACCACAAGTTATTCGACCATGGAATGATTTTGCCGAAGATTTGAATCATAATCTCAAAAACGAAGTTCTAGTTACACATTATTCAGTAGATAACCTTTTGAAACCTGCAAAAAAAGCAATTCGTAAAAAAGGGATTATTCAGAAGGATGAACACGGGAACACTATATATATGACTGGCGATTCAGCTCGCGGCAGTCTCCATAAAGATACGTTTTATGGCGCTATAAAATGCGATGATAAAATAAAATATGTCAACAGAAAACGTTTGACTGATTTAAAGACTACTGACATAAAGTCAATTGTTGATCCTTATGTACGGCAAATCGTAGAAGATAATAAAGATAAAATAGGTAAAGAACCTATTTGGCTGAATGAGAAAAAAGGTATTGAAATAAAAAAGGTAAGATGTTTTGCTAAGCCAACTAATCCTATTGCGCTAAAAAAACATCGAGATTTATCTGCCAAAGAACACAAGCAATGTTATCATGTCGTTAATGATAATAATTATGCAATTGCTCTATACGGAAATCTTAAAGACCCAAATACCAAAAAACATATTACGTCAAAAATGGTAATAAATTATCTTGATGCAGTAAATAAAACAAAAGAGCTTGGCAAGTCAATTCTTTTCCCTGAATTTGATAAAAAGAATAATCCATTACGTGGTATTTTAAAAATTGGATCAAAGGTTATGTTTTATGAAAATACGCTTGACGAATTAAAACAATTAAGGACTAACGAAATTAATAAACGTATTTATATTATTCTTGGACTCGAAGGGACTGGACGATTAAAATTAAGGCATCATCTTTCAGTCAGTTCAAGTGTTGGTGACTCCATCATTGATTTTAACCTTCCTAAAGAACGATTATTGCTTATGCCTAAAACCATGCTTGTTGAAGGAGCAGACTTTACAATTGGCATAACTGGAAATGTTGAGTTTATTTTCTAAAACTTGAGTCTTTTTATGATAAAGCGAACGTTACTTTTTTCATCACCATGCTACTTGTCGGTCAAACATCAACAGTTGTTGGTAACATTCAAAGATGATCGCCGAAAACAAACTGTTCCGATTGAGGATATTGGTTATATTATTTTGGAAAATCATTCAATAACATTGAGCATCAAACTTATTGAATTACTTAACCAATATAATGCTGCCGTGATTTTTTGTGACAGTAAACATATGCCCTCAGCTATGTTACAAACTTTTTTTGGCAATTCAACTTATGCTGAAACTGTTCAAAACCAAATAGCTGTAGCTAATCCACTCAAAAATCAGCTATGGAAGCGTACAGTGGAGATGAAAATTAAAAATCAGGCGGCATTATTAAAAAAACTGAGTAAAGATAAATATAAAACTTTAAATAAACTGGCTATTTCTGTAAAAAGTGGGGATAAGGATAATCGCGAAGGCGTGGCTGCTCGAATTTATTGGAAAGCTCTGTTTGATAATTGTTCTTTTAAACGCGAAAGATTTGGTGAACAACCCAATAATCTGTTAAATTACGGATATGCCATACTTCGGGCTGCTATGGCAAGAGCAATCGCAGGTACTGGACTTGCACCGGTGTTTGGGATTCATCACCATAACAAATATAACGCCTTTGCTTTAGTCGACGATATAATGGAGCCTTTCCGTCCTTTTGTTGATGAAATTGTTATGCATATTTGGGAAAAAGATAATGATGATGAATTGACAACACAGTCAAAACAGGCTTTACTGGAAGTGTTAACCGTAGACACAAAAATGAATACTAAAACTCCACTTATGCTTGCTCTGACTAGAACTGTTGCATCACTCGCTCGTTCATTTAAACAAAAAAATAATGTTGTGGAGTACCCAGTATTGGAGTAGTTCGTATGACAGATTCAGTTTTTAATGGATATAGAATTATGTGGATATTTGTTTTCTTTGATTTACCTACTAATACGAAAGCAGAGAGAAGTTTAGCTGCTGGATTTCGTAAAACTCTTTTAGTTGATGGTTTTACCATGATGCAGTTTTCTGTATATGTTCGAGCCTGCCCAACAAAAGAAAACACCAACATCCACATAACAAGAATTAAATCAATGGTTCCGCCTGATGGCAAAATTAGTATTCTTAGTGTTACTGATAAACAATTCGGTCAAATCCTTAATATTTGGAGTGATCCTAAAGAACCACCACCCGAAAAATTAATTCAATTAACTTTGTTCTGACTTTTTATCAATTTCAACTTGATTATTTAATAGAATTCATGTATATTTAAAACAGTTTGAAACCTTTTCACAATAAGGCTAAATGCCGAAGGTCATTAGACCTATTTCTCCGCTTAGGTGGAGAGTTCTTTAATATTTCTTACTGCTTCCATTGCAAATCAAGGTTTTTTCAGTGTTCCTTGAAAACTTTATTTTAACTTAACCATTTGAGACTTAACATGATACATTTGATATGTTGTTGATTGGTTTCAATTCTGACGGTCAAACAACAAGCGCCCGGTAACGTCACCATGACCTACAGGTGTGGATTGGTTTCAAATCTGCCGGTCAAA
>JAKIUY010000192.1 GCA_021647315.1 Victivallaceae bacterium | reverse complement strand
TGAGGGGCGTTGATGTTCGTTACTCACGATTTAAATAATTAGGTACTTCACAACCGAAAGGGTGAAGCCAACAACAAAAGAAATTAAATCTAAAAGAAAGGAAATATATTATGCCTACTCGACAAAATACGGTACCTTGCCTTTGCTGACAGAAATCCCATGGTTCGGGCGCAACGCCAAAACCATGCACTTGACTGGTGAACGTCTGCTCAAAGCCTTTATCATGATGAACACTGTCAAGTCGGGTACGTGGGGTACTATTTAGAATATTTTGTTACGATGCGCTTTAAGGCACCGAGTTGGCGTGGACTTAAAGTTCTGCCGCTGCGGGCCTGGCTGTCTAATGATTCATAAAAAGCTTTATCATCGAAAACCCGTTTGCCTTTTTTAGTCGGCTCAGCCCATTTAGTGACTTTGCTTAATATCTCAAGCTGTTCCACTACTTCCGGTGCCGGTGGTGCTGCCGCGGCTTCGGCAGCATTTGGATCAACTTCCAGCAATGCACAAAGTTCAGTGAAATTTTCGATTTTATCTTTATATTTTATGGCAAAACGATTTATTACGCCCAGCTGTTTTTCTGAGAGCACTTTACCCGATTCGGCCTGTTTTTTCAGTGAATTGAAGAATTTTTTATCGTCATAAGTGCGTCCGCGACTTTTAGTCGGCTCGTCCCATTCAAGATTATTGAATGCGGCGAAAATCTTTTTATATTTTTCTGTATCATCGCTTGAGGCGGTAGATTTCTTGATTTTTTTAGCCAGTTCCTGCTGTTTTACCACTGCCGCCGCCAAATCATTTTCAAACCCATTTTCGATGGCGATGTCCGAGATATTATTAAGTTTAGCATAATATTTAGCACCCAGCATCATTAATGATTCCCACTGTCGGGCGGTTATTTTGCCGTTTTTCGCAAAACTTTCTTTGACTGATGTGAAAAATTTATTATCATCATAAGTTCGGCGTCCCGATTTTTCAGGCTCATTCCAGTCGGAAAATCCTTCAAATACTTTTATCAGATTAGCGACTTTTTCTTCAGGTGGCGCGTTATGGTGTTTGGCCTCTTCCAGCCAGGTGCCAAACTGATGGTAAAACTCTTCCAACATTGTAGTCCAGTTCAGCTTGCCTTCTTCAATCATATCCAGCTTGGTTTCCATTTGCGAGGTGAAACCTGTTTCAAATAGATGGTTGAGGTGTGAGACGAGAAAATCATTGACACTGAAACCCAGTTCTGTCGGATGCAGGCGGCCTTTTTCGCGTTCTACATACTCACGTGACTGAATAGTCCGCAGGATGGTGGCATAAGTTGACGGACGACCAATGCCATTCGCTTCGAGCTCTTTAATCAGGGTTGCTTCGGAAAAACGCGGTGGTGGTTCAGTAAACTTCTGTTCATTTAGAGAATCAAGCAGTTGACAGAGCATCTTTTCACGGAGTTGTCCCAGTACTTCTGCGGCCTCATTGTCTTCTTCCTGGGGTTTGCCGTAGACCAGCATAAAACCGGGGAAAGTTGTTACCAGAGCGGTTGAACGAAAGAGGTATTCGCGGTTGTCAGCACCTGAGATTACGGTATCAACACTGGTTTGAGCCTGACGACACTGTGCCATTTGGCTGGCAACGCTTCGTTTCCAGATCAGCGTATAGAGTTTCAGCTGGGCATTGTCAAGGTACTTTGATGCTATTCCCGGGGTCAGGGTAACATCCGTCGGGCGAATCGCTTCATGCGCCGCCTGGGCACCTGATTTATTTTTGAAAAAGTTCGGTTTAGGCGGAATATATTCGTTGCCGTAATTTGCGGCGACAAAACCACGGATGGCATTTTTTGCTTCCATGGCGATGGATACGGAGTCAGTTCTCATATAGGTAATCAGACCAGCCTGGCCGGAACCGAGGTCAATGCCTTCATATAACTGCTGAGCCAAACGCATGGTGTTACTCGCGGACAGCCTTAACTGATTATTGGCCGCCTGTTGCAGAGTACTGGTGGTAAATGGTGGCATCGCATTGCGTTTTTTAGGTGTTTGACGGATAGCGTCAACTCGAGGATCGCCACCGTCTCGAATTGCGTTCAGTGCCTGACCTGCATCTTTTTCATTATCAATAACAAATTTGGCTCTGTCGATCATCGCCAGTCTGCCCTCGTAATTTAATTTGTCATCAGCCAGAAATTTAGCGGCGAAATTCCAATATTCTTCGGGAACGAATGCCTGGATTTCACGTTCGCGTTCACAGACCAGCCGCAGGGCGACAGACTGAACCCGGCCGGCACTGACCCCTTTTTTGATGCGTGACCAGAGCAGTGGACTGACCTGATATCCAACCAGTCGGTCTAATACCCGGCGAGCCTGTTGGGCATCAACCAGTTCAGTATCCAAGGTGCCTGGAGTTTCAAAGGCACGGGCAATGGCGCTTTTGGTTATTTCATGAAAAGTTACCCGGTGAAATTCGCCCTTGTAACTTTTTTTGAGGATTTCCTGCAGATGCCAGGCAATTGCTTCTCCTTCACGGTCAGGGTCGGGAGCCAGATAGATATTGTCGGCCGCTTTTGCCGCTTTTTTCAGTTCGCGGATGATTTTCGCGCCCCGTTTACTTTCCTCGTAAACCGGTGCGAAACCATTTTTTATATCGACCCCTAAAGAGCGTTCAGGCAGGTCTCTGATATGTCCCATTGAAGCCAGGACGGTATAATTTTTATCCAACATTCGAGTAATAGTTTTTGCCTTGGTCGGCGATTCTACGATAACTAAATTTTTTCCAGCCATATATAAACCTTAACTTATGCGAAGCAGCCAAAAGTCTGATGATGCTTTTGCAGTTGTCGCTATTTTATTATTATTTTCAAAAATATTTATAACTTGTTAATCTATACTATAAATCGCAGCCATGCAATATATTACTGGAAAAAATGGGGGATTTTTGTCAATATCAGCTGAATCTCGTAAAAATTAGCGAGTTTTTCAGGATGGAATATTGTATACGGTGCTTAAAACCGTAAATTAAACTACTGTGCAGAAAACGAATATTAAATTTGGAGTGATGAGATGAAAACTTATGACCGTAATTTTATTAATGAATTGATTGATGCCGCGGAAAAATCACCACGCCGCCGTGCTCATCATACTATTCACGAAGCTGATGATGATCCTGTTCAACGCCTGTTTGTCGCCTTGGCACCGGGAACCTATTTCCGTCCACATCGTCATACGAATAAAAAAGAGCTGGTGATTATTCTGCAAGGTAGACTTGCTATACTGGTTTTTGATAATGATGGTAAAGTTATTGATCGCTATGAACTTACTCCGGGCACAATGCCAGTGCTTGAACACCCGATGGACAATTGGCATGCCTGTGTCGCCTTGGCACCTGAAACCCTGTTTATTGAAGTGAAACAGGGCCCGTTCACCCCAATTGAACCGGAAGACTTTGCCCAATGGGCTCCAGCCGAAGGCACCCCGGGAGCTCCAGCGTTTGAACAGTGGTATCATTCAGCCCAACCCGGCGACAAGGCACCGGTTTTAAATAGATAAAACGTTAATTGGCAGAATCATTTGTGGTAGAATCATGAAAAAACCTAAATAAACAGTGAAGCTGATGTTTCCGGTTAAAAAATGCCACGCCATTGATACAGCCCCGCATATACATAACCAGAAAAGAAAACATGGAACAAGAATCACGAGTATATTTTTTAAATTTTTCATTTAAATATCACAGTCATCCCATTGGATTTGCATTCATTTCTGCCATCTTTTGTAGTTGTTAAATCTGTAAAATCAAGTGACCCTAAAGAGGCATGGGCAGTATGTGCTGGAGTAAAAGATGGTGAAATAGTAGTACTTGACCGGGCATATGTTGATTTTAAACATCTCTACAATCTTAAGAAGCGAAATATTTTCTGGGTGACCCGTGCAAGTGATGCCTCTCTGATTTTCAGCGATCTATTGCTGATAAATCACAATAGAGGCATACTGTACCAGTTTTATTTCATCTGTTGCTACGCTCGAGTGCCCAAAACTGGCTCGCTCGGTTTTCATTCATATACATAAGCCCATTTTTCTATTTTTTCCAGTCTCCCCCCATACCCTATCTTTGGATAGTTTTGTATTGCTTCAATCAAAGTCGAAGATCGCTTTGCTAAACGGAAAAAAGCTGCACTCCGGATAAAGGAATTGCGAGAAATGCAGCTAAAATTAACAATAATATCCATATAATTAGATTAACAAAAAAAAAATCCACCATACCCAATTGGCGATACATACCACTGAATAAGTAATACTATGCCATTGAGCATCAAAGCCCAAAAGATAGTAATTTTGACCTGATCTATAAGTCGTTTTTTCCAAAATCCTTTCATTATTTTTTATGAGAACATTTAAGATCACCTGCGAGTTTTATAAACAGCCGTGCCGGTAATCTTTATTATTTCTGGGAATGGTTTACGGCTGTGTTAAAATTTGTCTGGTGAATCGATTTGTTGTACTTTTTTATATATA